>DATMSL010000838.1:0-16068 GCA_035565435.1 Dyadobacter sp.
CAGCGACCCGGGTGAATTGTAACTTTTACCTCATGAATACGCTAAATCGACGGGTAAACTGAAACAGCCATTTACTCAATTGACAGTGCCTTTTACTCATCTAAATTAGATTAGACAGTGTTTTGCGACGATTTGGGCCATAAATACGACGGTTAATCCCTCCCCGTTTCCGATTGGGGCGAACCCGCTCTATTTTTGCATGAAATGAAAATGCGTGCGAATGATCCTTGAAAGCTATCTGGCGAAAATCGGCCGTAAGCCGGTCGGCATTACCACTTCGGTACTGGTGCTGACCGGAGTGACTTTGCTCGCAGGTCTCGGGCTTTGGCAAGAGCGCTGTTTTTCAGATTCACGGCTGTTTATAGCCGGCAGCGCTATCAATATGGCCGTAATATGGGCGGCTTACCGGATCGACGTGGCACTTTCACCAAAGGTGACCAGCCTGCTCCCCGACATGGACCAGTCCATTTACCGTGTCGCCCTGTGGTTTGGTGTTTACGGTGTGGTGAACGTGGCGTGTTTCTGGGTTGCATTGCCGGTATACCATCAAATCGGGCTTTCCGGGGCAGGTTTTGACCTTTTCTGGGCGCTGCGCGTGAGCTTTTTTATCCTGAGTGGATCGCTCATCGCGGCCGGACTTACCGAGCTCACCTATGCGTTCCGGCAATGGCGGACCAATCAGAACGAGGTGGAACAAATGCAGGAAAAACAGCTGCAAACTGAGCTGGAAGCCGTCAAACAGCAGGTTAACCCCCATTTCCTTTTCAACTGCCTTAATTCGCTCTCGGTTTTGATCACCGACGCGGCGGGTACTGCGGAAAAATTCGTGGATGAAATGTCGAAAGTGTATCGTTACCAACTGAGCGTGAACGGCCCCGACAAAGAAGATATCCTGGTGACGCTCGATTCGGAGCTGCGTTTTATCAAATCCTACATTTACCTCCTCGAAACGCGGTTCGAGAACGGGATCAGCATTGCACTCGATTTGAAGGAAGTATTTCTAAGCGGGCAAATGGTACCGCTCACGTTCCAGATCCTGATCGATCATGCCATTCATTACAATATGGTATCCTCTTCCCGACCGCTTCACATCAGCATTGCCTCCACCGAAACCGGCCAGCTGGAATTCCGGCACAACCGCCAGCCCAAAATGCTCTCGATCCCACCCGATACGCCGGGCATTCAAATGCTCATCAACCGGTACAAATTCCTGTTCAACCGCGCCGGAGCAGTTCAGCTGAAAGAAGACGACCATGAATTTGCGATCATCCTGCCATTGATATTCACATGACCCCGACCCTCATCTATAACGGAATCGGCAGGCAGATATGGCTAAGCCTTTTCGGCAGGTGGATTTTCGCATTGCTGGTGCCCTGGTTTGTGCCGACAATCAGCTATCTGCTCATCGGCGAGCCCTACCTGGCCAGTCTGTACAACTTCGCAGGCGGCACGCTGATGATCTTTCTGATGACAATTCTCGCATTCGTTCCGCACGACTGGGCGGCGCGGTACATTGCCCGAAAATATCCGTCGTTCGATTCGTCGGTCAAACGGAGCGCGCTCACGGCTGTCGCATTCTGGATCCTGACATTCGTTTTCGTGACTTCCTACATGGTTTTCATCATGCATTTCAGGCCGTTCGAAGCACAGCTCGATGCCCGGATGATGGTCAATGTCTATATTTTCGAGTTCGTCGCGGTACTTCTGCTGACGGGCCTTTACGAGATCAATTACTCATTAAATAAATGGAAAACCCTGCAAATCAATAAGGAGGCGCTCCGGCGCGCGGGTATGCAGGGACAGTTGCAGAGCCTGAAAAGCCAGGTTAACCCGCACTTTTTGTTCAACAGCCTCAATACCCTTTCCGCGCTGATCGCCGACGAACCCCGGCGGGCCGAGCAGTTTGTCGATGAAATGGCCAAAGTTTACCGCTATTTGCTTCAAACCAACCAGAACGAACTGACCACGCTTTCTGCCGAAATCCGCTTTATCAGCTCCTATTACCACCTGCTCCGTACCCGGTACGATATCGGTTTCGACCTTGTGATCGACGTCAGTAATGAGGATTTGGAGAAAAAAATACCGCCGCTGACCTTACAGCTGCTACTCGAAAACGCCGTCAAACACAATAGTATCCTGGAAGCTAACCCGCTGCGGGTGTCGATTTGCTCGGTGGGCGACGACCTGCTCGAAATCACTAACAACCGCCTGATCAAATCGACGCCAGTGAAATCGACGCGCCTCGGACTGGCCAACATTATGGCGAAATACGAACTGCTTTCCGAGCGTACGCCCGTGATCGACGACGGTGCGCAGTTCTTCAAAGTTACCCTGCCGCTGATCGCGCGGAAAACCACAAATGCATGAATATATTAATTGTTGAGGATGAAAAACTGGCCGTGCGTAAGCTGACCAAGTTGCTGGAAGAAACGGCACCGGAGTTCGATGTGCGCGGCATTACTCCCAGTATCGCTGCGACCGTCGAATGGATCACTGAAAACCGGGCGAATGGCCAGCGGGAACCGGATATCATTTTTATGGATATTGAGCTTGCCGACGGTCAGAGTTTCGAGATATTCAACCGTGTCCAGATCCAGAGCATTGTCATTTTCACTACTTCTTACGATGAATATGCGTTGCAAGCATTCAAAGTGAACAGTATCGATTATTTGCTGAAACCCGTGCAGCAGGAAGACCTCCAACGTGCGGTCCGCAAGTTTTATGACCTCGTCGCTCCTGGTAAAGCCACTCCCGCATCCTCGCCGCAGTTCAATCTGGAAGCCATCTTAAAGAGCCTGCATTTACAATCGCCTTTACCAGAGTACCGCAAGCGATTTTTGGTCAAACAAGGCGCCCGCCTGCAGTCGATCGAAACGTCGGAAATTGCCTATTTCTACATCGACAACGGCCTTACTTTTTTCAAAAATCACCTGGGCCAGAAATTTGTGGTGGATTATAAAATGGATGAGCTCGACGAACTCCTCGATCCCGACCGCTTTTTCCGCGTCAACCGCGCGTTGATCGTCACGCACCAGGCGGTGGCTCAAATGCAGGCGTACTACAACCACCGGCTGGCGCTTACCTTGCTTCCGGCATTGGATAAGGAAACGATCGTAAGCCGCGAACGCGCCCACGACTTCAAGGTCTGGATGGGAAAATAAGGGAATCTCAGAATGACAGCATCGCGTACTGCCCGGCGAGCTCGGGGTAATGCGCGGTAATCACCTCCTGCAACTGCGCTCTCGCACGCGCATATTGCGAGCGCACGGTTGCCTCGTTGATTTCCAGCATGGTAGCAATCTCCTTATGGCTGTAACCATCTACGGCGTACATCAGGAAGACTGTTTTATAGATGGGTTTCAATTCGTGAATGAGCTGCATGATTTCACCCGCGGTGATTTCGGAAACCGCGTCGTCGGCAACGCTCGGCTCGGTGATCTCGTCGAATGCCGTGCGGGCGGCATAATGCTTTTTATTCCTTCTGAAATAGCTGATCGCATTGTTGACCATCACCGTCCGCAGCCATGCCTTGAAGGGCTGCTCAGGATCGTACCGTTCCAGATTATTGAAAACCTTGAAAAAGCCCTCGTTGAGCACTTCCTCCGCCTCTTCCGGCGAATAGGTATACCGAAGGCAAATGCTTTTGGCATAACCGAAGTACTTTTTAAATAAAATATGCTGAGCCTGACTGTTCCCCGCAATGCACGCCGCGATGACCGAGCGAAAGTCGTTCGGATCGAAAATGATTTTATTCAGGAATTTGAGCATAGTTTCTTACTTTTCAATGAATCATTCAGTGGGTCTACCTGTCGCTTCGGGAACTGTGCGTCTGCGGACTACGCGTCTGCGGACTACGCGTCTGCGGACCGCGCGTCGCGGACTCTCCAATACAAAGAGAATTAATGTAACCCGCGAATAAAAACCGCCTGGACGGAAAGCCAGAAAGTGTAGCTGAATGGGCTGTTTTACCCGATAAACCGGCCGAACGAAAGCGCATTCCCGCGGATTTGTCGGCCTGTCGTCAAAGAGCAGCCCTTTAACCGATAAAAACCGCGATACGTCGAAACACCTTTTTGGCATTGTTATATACCGCGGTTTGCCTGCTATTTTTACGTCAATGACCAGAGAAAACACAAAAGGCGGCGTAGTGGTCGCGATGCATTTGCTTGCATGGGCTTTGCTCGGCTTTGTGCTTGTATTTTACCAGCCCTTGTCGTGGGGCGTGGGCCTGCCTGCGGTGTTTTGGGTAAAACAATTCCTGAATTTTGGCCTGCTGGTAGCGCTTTTCTACTTCAACTCTCATTACCTCGTCCCGAATTACCTGCTGAAAAACAGGATTTTTGTATTCATCCTGTGTGTGATCGCATTGGTCATATTCATGTTGGTGGTCAGCAAAATAGCTGATCAGCAACTCGAAATCCGCAAGCATATGGAGCACATTATGCCCCGCCCCAGGCACCGCGGCGGCCCTCCCAAGCCCCGGCACATCATCGACGCCATCCTGCTGATGACGACACTTCTGGTGATCGGAGTCAGTACCAGCATGGCCGTGATCCAGCGCTGGCAAGCCGATGCACGCCTGCGCGACGCGGTAGAGAAGCAGAACATTACCTCCGAGCTCGCATTGTTGAAGGCGCAGATCAACCCGCATTTCTTCTTCAATACACTCAATAATATATACGCGCTATCGTACACCAACGTCGAGGAATCGCGCGAGGCCACGCTTACGCTCTCCCGTATGATGCGCTATCTGCTCTACGAAACACAGCAGGACGTGGCCCCGCTCAGCCGCGAGTTCGCCTTTATCGACGACTATATCGAATTGATGAAACTGCGCGTGCAGAGCAGCAGCAATGTACAATACACCCGCGACGAGCCGGTACCCGACTACCCTATTGCCCCGATGCTGTTGCTGCCTTTCATTGAGAATGCATTCAAGCACGGGATCAATGCTTCGCAGGAATCCGAAATCAGAATCCACGCCGGGCTATCGAACGGCGCGTTGACGCTTCACGTAGAAAACCATATTTTTCAGGCGCAGAATGTGGCAGGTGCAGAAAGCGGCGGCATCGGCCTTAGCAATACCCGCCGCCGCCTCGACCTTTTGTATCCGGAAAAGCACCATCTGGAAATCCATACCGACGAACGCGCGAACACCTTTACCGTAGACCTGACCATCAACCTGACGTAACCAAACCCGGCATGACCCTGAACTGCATTACTGTTGACGACGAACCACTCGCATTGGGCCTTGTGAGTTCTTTTGTGGAACAAACGCCATTTCTGCATTTGCACGGCCGGTATATCAATGCGCTGGACGCGCTGGAAGTGATTACGAAGGAAAATATCCACCTGGTTTACCTGGATATTCAAATGCCGGAACTGACCGGTATGGAACTAGCCAAAGTCCTCAGCCAGGCACCGGATACGAAAACGCGTATCGTGTTTACAACGGCCTACAACCAGTTTGCGGTGCAGGGGTATGAGGTGGATGCACTGGGCTATTTGCTGAAACCGTTCGGCTATAACCAGTTCCTGGCGACGGCTATGAAGGCCAAAAAGTATTTTGAAAACCTAAGGGAAGGTTCGAACGAGCCGGAACTGGATTCAACGGAGAATTATTTATTTGTAAAGTCCGATTACAAGCTGGTAAGGATCGATTTCGACGCCATTCTTTTCATCGAGTCGTTCAAGGATTACGTCAAAATCCACCAGGCTAGCGGCAGCCCGGTGGTTTCACATAGCAGCCTCAAAGCGATCGAAGAAAAGCTGCCTTCCGGTAAATTCATCCGCATTCACCGCTCGTTTATTGTGGCCGTAGGAAAGGTGGATTCCATCAGCAAAAGCGCCGTGCATATCGGCAGCGTGGATATCCCGGTCGGCGATCTATATAAGGATGCGTTTAAGGAGCTGCTGGCGAAGTGGCAGTAATGCATACTAGAACTTGCGCGTAAAACTCAATGCCACGCCCGACTTACCGTTTGCATCGGGAAAGCTGCGTACATCCCAGGCGGAGCGTCGCGAGACAGGCCGGTTGTTCACGGCCAGGTTCCAAATGCTCATTCCGATGCTCAACGAGCCCAGGCCCATATTCACCATTGATACATTTCGCTGCGTTTTACCGGTATACCACGTGCCGCTGGCGTAATCCACCTGATTTTTACGGTTAAGACCCACCGCACCTGCGATAAACTGGCCGGCCCCGCCCACAATACCCAATACGGGCGTAGCATTGGTGCGGCTACCTCTACCCACTTCAACGGCATTGATCACCGATGATGCACCATTCAAGCCCATGAGCACCGAAGATGTGATTGCATATGCGGGTTTTATTTCCGGTTTGTAGGTGTAAATCATATTATAGGTAGGCTGGATCATCGCACATTCCTCCTTGCTCAGGCCACTTTTTGCGATCAAGTTGTCAACGTTTTTGTCTTTCATTTCAAATATCGTCGCGTACTGAAATTTGCTGTTAATGTCTTCCGCTGCCATTCTGCCGGCTGTCTGCTCGATCAGGTAACCTACCGCACAAATGGTACCATCCTGATCTATGAAACAGGGTTTTCTGCCCGGATACTTGTAGTTTTTGGGAAACAGGCCCGCCGAGCGATAATTATGAAGCAAATCGAGAAGATGTGCACGCTTGTTGCGCATTTCGGGCGACCAATTGGACACGTCCCGATTTCTCAATTCCATTTCCACATATTCGAGATGGGCGGCAATGCGAACCTGGTCGTCGGTATGCACATCCGGCGCGGTACCATATTTTTTCTCGAAACTAATGTCGCCGATAATCGGGTTGATCGTCCTATCCATGCTCCGGCGCTCCGTCCACACGCACAGAAACAAAAGTATAGCAAAAGCAGTGGTAACAAGTGTCTTCATGGCAGCGGTGTTTAATGGTGGTCACATTCGCTTGCACTGACAAAAATCGCGTGGGTTGCGTTGCATACTAAGTGAATTTTGAATAAGTGAATGGAATTAGTCAGGAGGTCATTCGTAGTCAGGAATTGTTTGATTAAATATTCAAAACAACACCTGACTACATCTGACAATACTTGACTATTTATTCACTCATTGACTCATTCACCGACGCGCCTTCGCCACCGCTTCCACCAGCCCGCGCATGTACCCTATTGCGAACAGTGCGCCGTAGTTGCTGTAACCGGCATTCTTGTTGCTGTCGCCTGCGACGGTAGGAACGTGGTCGGGACGCATCGGGCCGCGGAAACCTACTTCGTAATAGGTTTTCATGGCTTCGTACATGTCGGTTTTGCCGTCGTCGTGGAAGGTTTCTTCGAAATTCGTTTTGCTGCCGCGAATATCACGAAAGTGCACAAAGTGGATCTTTTTACGACTCCCGAAGTATTTGATCACCGATGGAATATCCTCGCCTATCGTTGCGAAGGTGCCCTGGCATAATGTAATGCCATTACTCGGGCTGGGAACGATCTCGATCAGGCGTTTGAATGCATTGGCAGAAGTCATGATGCGCGGTATGCCCTGGATTTTATCTACCGGCGGATCGTCCGGGTGTAATGCGAGCTTCACGCCTACTTTTTCGGCTTCCGGTACCACGGCTTTAAGGAAGTATTCGAGGTTCTTCCACATGGTTTCGTGGGTGAAATCGCCGTATTGGGTGAGCGGTTTATCCTTCACGTCCTCGTAGTCGAACGTGCTCACGAGTGCGCCGCCGCGGGAGGGTTTATCCAGTTTGGTCCGCGCCCAGCTGATAACCGGCATCCAGTTGTAGCAAACCGTGTCGATACCGGCTTTCGAAAGGTTTTGGATAAACTTAATAAAAGTCTCTATCTCCTCGTCTTTGCCATCCAGCCCCAGCTTGGTTTTTTCATACAGCGAAGGCGGGCCTTCGATCACGCGGTAGGTAATGCCATGCTGCTTCCAGAAATCGCGCACGGCCACGACAGCCTCGTACTCCCAATTTTTGACATTGCCGAGGCCTACACTTTGCGGGTTGATGCCCCCTACCGCACCCAGCACCTGCATTTGCTTCGAAAGTGCAATGCGCGTGGGATCCATGCCAAAGAAATGCGCAAGGCAGAACTGCATACCGCCATCTTTGGCGAATGCGGCGGCCTGCGCGGCAGCTGTTGGTTCTGCAAGCGGCCCGGTCATCAGTGCAGTAGTGGACGCTGCCGCCACTACCGCACTGTTTTTAATAAATTTTCTGCGTGAATTTTCCATCTGATCCTATTGCTTGTCCCACCAGATACGGGTCATAAACACATCCGGCCCCTGCCGTTCGATCGCTGTTTTGAAGTTGGGGTTAATGCCTTCTTCGCTGAGCGGGTAGCGCAGGCGGCGCGGGATCTGCCCGTTGGTGTCGTTGCCGAGGTAATTCACCGGCGTCAATACCGGGTAACCCGTTCTCCGCCAGTTGGCATAACCCTCAATATGATTAAAAGTGCTGGCCGACAGCAAATATACCTCCGTGTGGATCGCATTCATTTTTGCAGCCAGCGTTCCAGCCTCGGGATACGGATTCTTGGCTGCATAAGCGGCGATATCCGCGCCCGAAATGGTCGCATTGGCCCACGACATTTGTGCCAATGCGGCCGATTGCCCTTCCAGGAATGCCGCTTTGGCGTTGCCAGTAGCCCAGCCCCGCTCGATCGCCTCCGCTTTGAGCAGTTGTGTTTCGGCATAGCTCATGTAAATCCAGGGCAATGCGATACCGATCACGCCGGTGGCCGGGCGCGAGTAATTATCGAGGTTCTTTTCATCTAGCTTCGACAACCCGGTTGCGTCGGTGGCATTCGGCAGGCCGCGCTGTTTGGCAATGCTGTTATCCCCGCCTTTGATCATCGAAATAACCGGCAAACGCGGGTCCTGGCGCTCCTTCATCATATCGATCAGTGTTTTGGCCCACTGTACGCCCGCATTCGGGATGTTGGTAATGTTCGAGCCGCTCGGACCGAGGATCCATGAGTTCGGGTTCGAGTTGATTTCCGCACCGGTGTTGGCAAATTTCACGGCGATGGTTTCCGTGTTGCCCGAAATGAGCCCGCCATCGATCGCTTTTTTGGCCCAAAGCGCTGCATTCGCCGGATCCACCTTTTGCATGCGCATGGCCAGGCGTAACATGAGCGAGTTAGCGGCACGTTTCCATTTGTCGAGGTCGCCACCGTAGATGTAGTCGGCCGCCTTTGGAATATACTGGTCTGCGTCGAACCCTTTGCCTGCCTCTTCGAGCTCTTTGAGCATATCCATATAAATGGCCTGCTGCGCGTCGTATTTCGGAGAAAAATTACCGTCGATAAAGCCTTTTCCGGCTTCAAAATAGGGAATATCGCCGTAGAGATCGGTAGTACGGGAGAACTCCATTACTTTAATAATACGCGCCATCGAAAGCACATTCACGTTCTTCGGATCTTTCTGCGCCACATCGATCAGGTTCACGATGCTTTTCACTGCGTAGGTGTAAGAGTTATCGAAGAAAGCGGAATTTATTTCTCCCAAAAATGTATAAAAACTGCCTTTATAAAAGGTCGCGTCGATGGACGACATCTGCTGGATCAGGCAAGCCGCGTACCCGAAATTGGCACGCCACGCTTTTGACGCCGGACCGCTCGCGGAGCCTGTCAGCAGCAATTGCGACTGGCCCAGCAGGTAATCCACCGGCACATTGCTCGGCGCATTGGGATTAACATTGATTTCCTCAAAATCCTTGGTACAAGCGCCCGCTCCGGCGAGCAATGCAAGGCATATGGTTAATTTTTTAAGCATGATTTCTCTTTTTGAAGGATCAGAATTTCAGGTTCAGATTAACACCGTAGGAGCGTGTCGGCGGCGTGCCGGCAAACTCCACGCCCTGTGCATTGCCATTGTTGTAAGTCGCTTCCGGATCGATCACCGGTACTTTCTTCATCAGCACCGCCAGGTTGCGTCCCACAATGGAAACCGATGCGCCTTTGAACGGCAACTTGCCCATGTAACGGCCCGGGATCGAGTATTGGAGAATGATCTGGCGGAGTTTGATAAAGTCCGATTTATATACAAACGGCGTAGCGATGGCTGAGTACCAGTTGCTGTAATAGGCTTGCGCGGGCGCCTTCGCGGTATTAGGCTCTCCCGATTCGGTAACACCTACACCCGTCACACCACCCTCGCGGCCCACCAGCGTAGCCTCGTGCAAACCGAACCGATAAGCCAATGCATTGGTACCCGAATAAATGTACCCGCCGAATTTGCCATCCACCAACACGCTCAGGCTAATGCCTTTGTAGTTGAATGTATTGTTCAAACCCAGCGTGTAAGGCGATACGCCCGAGCCGAAAGTTCGGATATCCCCAGCCATCGCCAGCCCCTGCGAGTTGTAAACGATATTGCCATTCGCGTCCCGCTTGAAATCATAGCCTTTGATCTGGCTGTAAGGCTTACCGACGTCCTGGTGAATAAATGCCGAACCCGGCCGGGACTGATCTACACGCAGCGTTTGCAAGTCACCATACAGGCTCAGCACCTCGCTCGCATTGTAACCCATGTTAAAAGAAGCGTCCCAGGTGAATTTCTTGCCATTCAGGATGGTGGCACCCAAAAGCAACTCGATACCGCGGTTACGGATGGCCCCCACGTTGAACAATGCGCTGGTGTAGCCGGATGTCTCTGAAATCGTGGCACTTACAATATCATCGGTCGTTTTACGATCATACACTGCGAAATCGACATTCAAGAGGTTGTTGAACAATTTAGCCTCCAAACCTAATTCCGACACCGTCGAAGTCAAAGGCTGCAAGCCTCCGTTCGGTACGCGGGTACCGTTGATCTGCGCCAATGCGGAGCCCAAATGCGCACCACTCAAAGAGTAGTACAGCGACAAATTATACGGATCGGTATCGCCGCCCGCCTGCGCCCACGATCCGCGGAATTTCAGGTAATTGATCGCCGCAGGCATTTTCAGCGCCTCCGAAGCCACGAAACTCACGCCAAATGACGGATAGAAAATGCTGTTCTTGCCTTTCGCGAGCGTCGAGAACCAGTCGTTGCGCGCGGTAGCCGTTACGAAAAGGTAATTGTTATAGGAAAACTCGGCCGACCCGTACACCGAGTTAATGCGTTTTTCAATATATGCTTCGGTGACGGTTCGTGCTGCCGGATCGATATTCGAAACGTCGTAGAAGAATGGGATATTGAAGCTGTTGTTAGCCGAAACTTCGTTCAGGTTCGTTACTTGCTTCATCATATTTCCGCCGAAAAGTCCGTTGAATGCAAATTTCTCGCCGATTTTACGGTTCACCCCTACCAAAAGCTCCTTGTTGGTTTCAGTAAACTCCCGCAGCGACGACGTGTAGCTTCCACGCAGCACGTAACCGGTTCCATACGGTTCGATGCTTTTGTAACGGTAATTGAAGTTATCAAAACCAATGCGACCTTTCAGGTAGAGCCAGTCGGTTATCGTGTATTTCGGTTCAAATGAAGCGATTACGCGCTTTTTGGTATCATCCTGCTGAAACTGCTCGGTCGCGAAATAGGGGTTTTGAGTATACTGGTTATCCGACCATACCTTCTCATTCCCATTCGCATCGAACTGCGCATTTTTGAGTACATCCACGTCTAGTGAAGTCGGCAGCGCGTACATCGCAAAGTTTGCATTACCCGGTGAGTCGTTCACACGGGGACGGTTGTGGTTTTTCTCGATGATATACTTCGCATTCGCCACGAACGAGATGCGTTTGCCGAGGTTGCCATTGGTATTCAATGCAAAGTTGTTGCGGCGGAGCGTGTTGTTCGGCAGCACCCCTTTGTTATTCAGGTCATTCATAGAAAGGCGGTAGGTTACCTTTTCGGTGGCGCCGGTCAATGCCACGGAGTTGGTAAAGGTGGTCCCTACATTGTAAAACTTGCGCAGGTTATCCTTCGCGGCCACATACGGGCGCTCGACACCGTCGTAGTTCATGGAGTTGCTGCCGTCGAGGCGACCACCCCAGCTGTTGCGCGTTGCCGTTTCAGCTACGGTAGTCGGTTTAATACCGTTGCTTCCCAGACCGTATTCGTATTGATAGTCTTTGTAGGATTTAAACAAAAGATCCTCTGCCTGGAAGTTGCTGTTGACCTCCACGCCAATACCCTTATCGGCCTTACCGCCTTTTGTGGTCACCAAAATTGCTCCGTTGGAAGCCCGCGAACCGTACAATGCGGCTGCGGTAGCGCCTTTCAGCACGCTGATGCTCTCGATTTCGTCCGGGTTCAGACTGGAAATACCGTCGCCACGGTCGGAGCCGGTCCAGGAACCTTCGCGGTTAGCGCCGATCGCCACCGAACCCAGGTTATCGTTATTGATAGGAATACCATCGACGATGATCAGCGGCTGGTTATTACCTGAAATGGAGCCATTACCGCGGATCACTATACGCGACGAGCCGCTCGGACCGGTGGCCGTGCTGGAAATGTTCAACCCGGCGACCTTACCTACCAGGCTGTTCGCGATATTGGTCGAGCGCGCCTGCGTGAGATCCTCACCTTTTACTTCCGAAATGGCGTAACCCAACGCTTTCTTCTCTTTTTTGATACCCAAAGCCGTCACCACCACTTCATCGAGTGTCTGTGTTTCGACGGCCATTTTCACATCCACCACCGAACGCTGCCCTACCGTAATCTCCTGCTTTTGGAAACCAATCG
Organism: Dyadobacter sp.; assembly: GCA_035565435.1. Taxonomy (GTDB): domain Bacteria; phylum Bacteroidota; class Bacteroidia; order Cytophagales; family Spirosomataceae; genus Dyadobacter. The sequence continues at coordinate 12,640 of DATMSL010000838.1, forward strand.
AAGTAAACACCAGCACCGATTCCGCCGAAGGCACATCGAGCTCGTACTTTCCGTTCACATCGGTATTGGTACCGTTGATCGTGCCCTTCACCAACACGTTTACCCCCGGCAAACCTTCCCCGTTGGCATCCGTAACCGTCCCGCTGACTTTGATTTCCGCCGCGACCGCCCTCCTGCCGGCAAGCACCTGTAAATCAGCCGACGGCCGACTGCCGATAGCCGAAGTCTCCATCCTCCTCGGCAAAATCATATAGGCATTCTTCCGCACCTTTTTCAGCGTCAGATTGGTCGATTTCAGCAATGCGTCCATGTTCTTTTCCGCCGACAGGTTCTTGTCGAACACAAAATCGGCCACGGTAATGCCGCTCATCTGGCTCTCTTCGAAGAGAATGTCGGCATTGTAATATTTTTTAAGCTGCAAAAGCACGTCGAGTAGCTTCACCTGATTCGTGGTTTGCTCCGGCGGGAGCATGCGGTTTTTATGCGCATTAAAGGCCAGCACCTGGGCGTCCAAAGGCGGCGCGGCGGTGAGCATCAGGCCACAGCAAACAAATGACAGTAATGATCTTTGTTTCATACGGGGAATCTGGATAGGGATATATTAAGGTCTTTATTTCTGCAAAATCAGGTAGGCCTCGCCGTCACGCGCCAGGCGGAAATCGAAAAGTTCTGAAAGCAATGTGAGCAATTCCTCCCCGCTCTCGGGCTGAAATGTGCCGCTCACAGTGCGGTTGGCAAAGCGGTTATCTTTGATTTCCACCCGGATACCATAATGCTCCTGCAATTGGGTGGCCACTTCCGACAACGGTGTCTTGTCGAAAACAAAGCGGTTCCCGGTCCAGGCGATCAGCTTCTGTGTGTCGGCATTGGGTTTCACAATGGGTTTAGCCGCCGATTTTTCCATCGTCACAAGGTCGCCCGGCTTCATCACCAGCTCTTTTTTGTGGTTACCTTCAGAAAACAGCACGTGCACTTTGCCTTTTTTCAGCAACACCTTCCCGCCTTTTTTCCGCGTATACACCGAAAACTCCGTCCCGAGCACCATTACTTCGAAATTATCCTCGGTTTTGACCCTAAACCGCCTGTTATCGATGGTGTGAGTCACGTTGAAAAACGCCTCGCCGTTCAGCCTCACTTCGCGGGTATTGTCTCCAAAACCAAACCGCGGGACTTTCATCGAGCTGTTGGCATTCAAAATGACCCTGGTACCGTCCGATAACTCCACGGAACGTGTCTCGCCAAACTGGGTCGCATAGGTTTTGTACAAAATCCGATCGCGGCCTAGCCATGCGGTCATGCCTAGCAGGAGTACCGACGCGGCAGCCATTAACCACGGGCGACGACCCAAGCGTCTACGGTCGGCAGCTGGAAACCGATCCTGCGCATTGTTTTCGATGGTCGCTCCCGCATTCACGTTTTCGCGCATGTAGCGCACGTAAGCCTCGTAACGCTCCTGACCATCGGGCAGAAATTGCGGCGACTGCAACTGCCACTCGGCGAGCCATTCAAAATACAATTCCTGATTGTCGGCATGGGCGAGCCATTCGGCGATCAGCCGCTTTTGCGCCGGGCTTGCATTACCGGCGAAATATTGGAACAGGAGTGCTTTGTTTACTGACAATGTGTTCATATCAGTGATTTTAAATATCGAATAGTGTTAAGGATGTTTCAGGATCAGCAGAAGAGGGAGGACAGCACCAGCAGCCATGTCCAGTGGTCTTTCAAGCCCTGCCGCAATGCACTTAATGCTTTGCTGATATGCCCTTCGACAGTCCGGCTCGACAGGTTCATCTCTGCCGCGATTTCCTGTATTTTCTTGTTTTCAAACCGGTTGAGCATGAATACTTTCTGGCATTGCGGTGGTAACTGCTCCACAAGCTGGTCGATGCGGCTCGCCAACTCTTCGAAATACATCAGGGCTTCCGGGCGCTCGGGTGAAGCGACGTCGTAGTGCGGCATCACTTCGAAAGAATCGGTGTTTTTCAACTCGCTGGCGAGGTAGTTATAAGCCCGGTTCTGCACCGATTTGAAAAGGTAAGCCCGGTAGGACGACTTCACCGATTCATACGACCGGTTTTTCCAGAATGCATAGAACATTTCCGAAACCAGGTCCGCGGCCACGTCTTTGGAATACAAAAAACGCACGGCATAGGAGCATAACGGGTTGTAATACAACCTGAAAAGCAATGTACACCCCTCTTCGGGGCTTTGCTCGAATGTCTTACGGATAAATAGCTCGCGATCCGGCGCGACCCGGTCTGGATGGACCCGGTCTGGACGGACCCGGTCTGGACGGACCCGGTCTGGCGCGACCCGGTCTGGCGCGACTCGGTCTGGCTGTATCCCATCAACCTCGCTATCCGGCCGGGGCTCGCGCTGCTGCTTCGGCCCTCTCATTTCCCCGAAAATCTCCTTCTCGTTCTGCTGCGAACCCCGCGTTGAAAGCATTGGTAAACTTTAAATATAAATGGGTATTTTTCTAAAACACGCTTTTAGAAGTAAGACAGGAAATGACGGGAGGACACGTGGTCAATTGTTCTATATTTTTAAAAAGTTGCATTATTCAGGATTGCTTGTGTCACGAAGACGCGATTTAAGAGGCATGACTACCAGTACATTATATTGTCTGGTTTGATGGTTGGGATAACCGAAAAAAGTGCAGAAAATTTTGGGCGGAATGCAGGATGACGATGCGGCGCTGCGCGCCTTACCATGTTTTTCTTCTATGGTTGTTTTACTTCCATTAAACGCGACGTTCACTACTTGCGGTCGGCGGTCAGCCCTCGGCCGTCAAAACGTCACGCCTGCCGTCAGCTGTAACACCCGCGCTTTCGGAAACTTATAGTCTGTACCCCCGATGTTATAGGTTTCAAACTTATTCAAATTTTCAATCAGGCGAATCGTAATGGGAATAGTGACTTTCCCTGCATCTATCTGTACACCGGCGCTCGCCAATGCGGTTACGTGGGGGCCGCCTGTTTTTTGATTTCTTTTCTCCTCGCTGATCGGCTCGCAAGGTACGCCTTCCGGGCACATCAGGCCCGATATCTTATATGAAGCTCTGCTGGTCACCATGAAGTGGGCGCCCAGCTCGGCAAATGGCCGTATTTTTCCATTCGAGAAAGTGTACCTGACGAGCAAAGGCGCATTCACCGACCTGAGTTTTGACTTTAATGTTAAGTAAAAATTGGTGTTCTCCGCACCGGACGTGCCTTTGCTCCTGGACCCGGCGAAGTAGGGTTGCAAATGCACGGACAAGCCTTTCACAGCATCCTGGAAGCGATATCCAACGTTTAACCCAGCCACAATACCCTTCACCGGCTTTTCGCCCTCCTGCCTGGGTACCACGAAAGAAAGCTGCGGGCCCAATATCCCGCCAAATTCCCATCGCTGTGGCTCCGTCGCCGACTGCGCGAACGCGGCCGTTTC
>DATMSL010000839.1:0-7655 GCA_035565435.1 Dyadobacter sp.
TATGTGCTCACGCTGGCCACGCTGGCAGTTGTATTACCGGTTTTGTCGTTCCAAAAATGGAGCTCCGAGTTCAAAACCAATTGGATACCGTTTGTTTATACCTTTTTCCTTTTGCTGCTGAGCATTTACGCTGTGCTGCAATCGGGGAACAATTTTGAGCATTACAAACTCTTTCTTTTTGTCCCATTGCTGATTTTCAATGCATTATTTCTGTCCGTAGCCCGGCCGGAGGTTCGGAAATATGCGGTAGGGCTACTGTTGCTTGGCGGCATTGTGCAGACGGTGGTGAGCCTCAAATACCTTGACAAGAATATTGCGTATGACGAACGGCACGATATTGATAAAAAGGTGGTGGGGCATATCGTGCAAAACAGCCGTTCGTCGGACCCGGTGGTGGTATGGGGTTGGCGCGATGGGTTGCTGGTGGACGCGCAACGGCCCATGGGTTACCGCGATGTGCATACCTTTCATTTTTCGATGAAATCGCCGCTCGTCCCGAACTGGACGCGTGATTTCGTGGAAGATATGGAGGAAAACAAGCCGAAAATCTTCATAGAAGCGATGATCCGCGACTATTCGGAGCGTGGAGACCTTTTTCTACCCCACGACAAAGTACCGGTCGTCCGCGAGTATGTGCAGCAGCATTACCGGCTGGTAAGGGAACTAAACGGCGTTCGGATTTTTCACAGGAAGGAAGCGCCGGACATTTCGCTCTTGCGTTAGAAGGCCTTATTAATCAATGCTATTTTGTGTTAAATAGTGTTAAGGTGCCGGAAATCATCCACCCGGAAAGCGTAGCTTTGCGGTATGACGAACCGCCGTATCCGATCGATTTTCTGGCTCATGACCGCCTGCATTGTCGCGATCAATGCATTCCAGGGATATTGGCTCCTGACCACCTACCGGCTTAACCGGCAGCAATTTGCAAATGTGGTTCAGGACGCATTGTTTCAGGTGATTGAGGGCCAGCAGCTTGACGACGCACGCGTGCTGATACGCGAGCAAAATGTCCCCTCGAGGCCCCCCGGCGGCGATGTCCCCGATGAACCTCCTGCCGGCAATTCCACTAAGAAAGCTCCCGGAAGCGTCGCACGCGACGCACGTGTTGTGGTCAGGCGGCTGGGCGTTCGCAGTGGCGAAGCATCCCGGTTTTATTACCAGTTCAACAATGATAGCGTCATCGTAGCACCTGCCGATACGCTTGCCCGCCGTATTTCCAGGTTTGTAATGCAGGAATGGAAAGAAGGCGGCCGGGTCGACATGAAAAAGATCTATGCAGCCTACCAGGCTGAATTGGCAAGAAGGGATATTCACGCTTCGTTTCTGCTCGATACGCTCCGAATCCTTCCGAAAACCGGGGCCAATAATGTGATCATTTTTAATGGTCTGAGAAGGCAGGGGGGCGACCGTTTCAGGACATTGCCGTTGCCGATCAACCCGGTGCGGCATCTGTTCGTCCAGGCCACTTTTGAAACCCCGGTCCCGTACCTGTTGAGACGAATGGCGTGGCTGCTTGGCTGCTCCCTGATGCTCCTGCTGCTCACGACGGGCTGTTTCGTGTTTATGCTGCGGACGATCCTGCGCCAGAAGAAGCTCTCCGACATCAAGAACGATTTTATCAATAATATGACCCACGAGCTTAAAACGCCCATTGCGACGGTCAATGCAGCGGTGGATGCGCTACTGAACTTCGGGGCGTTAAATGATCCGCGTAAAACAGAAGAGTACCTTCATATTTCACAGAACAACCTTCAAAGGCTGTCGGACCTGGTGGAAAAGGTATTGAACCTGGCTGTGGAGGAGAAGCAGGAATTCGAATTCCGCACGGAGCCGGTGAGCCTGGCCGAAATCTTATGCGAACTCGCGGCCAGTCATCGCATTAAAGCCGCGAAAACGGTGGTTTTTAATATGCATATCCCGTTCGGGACGATGGTGCAGGTAGACAGGATGCATTTTGGAAATGTGATTAATAACCTCATCGACAATGCAATCAAATACTCCTACGACCGCGTGACTATATCGTTCAACTACGAACAGGAGCCGCATGGTTGGCAACTCACGGTGGCCGACAATGGTATAGGCATTCCGAAAGCTTACCAAGCCTCCGTCTTCGATCGCTTCTTTCGGGTGCCGACGGGCGATCTGCATCAGGTAAAAGGTTTCGGCCTCGGACTGGCCTACGTGCGGCAGGTAGTAGAGAAGCATGGCGGGAGCATTAGTCTGGCCAGCGAGCCGGGAAAGGGGAGTGCATTTGTTTTAAAATTCTGAAAAATGGCTACGGTATTATTCATCGAGGACGAGCCCGCGCTGGGGATGATTGTGAAAGATAGCTTGGTTTACAGAGGGTTTGAGGTGTTGTACGCTGCCAACGGCACCGACGGGCTCGAACAGTACAGGCAGCACCATCCTGACATCGTCGTGGCCGACATTATGATGCCCGACATGGACGGTTTCACGATGGCCGAGCAAATCCGTCGCGACGACCCGCATACGCCAATCATGTTCCTCACGGCACGTTCGCAGACATCGGATGTCGTCCGCGGCTTTGAACTGGGCGGGAATGACTACCTCAAAAAGCCGTTCAGCCTCGATGAACTGGTCGCGCGCATTAATGCACTCCTGCGTACGGGGGCGTCGCGTACGAATGCGAACGGGACGCTCAAAATTGGCCGCTACATTTTCGACCCTGCTAAACAGAAACTTACTGTCGATGACCACGAGGTAACGCTATCCCACCGGGAAGCCGAACTGCTCCGCCGCCTCTACCAGCAACGCAACGAGGTCCTCGGCCGCAGCGAAGTTCTCACCGAGCTTTGGGGCGACGACTCGTTCTTCAACGGTCGCAGCCTCGACGTCTTCATCACCAAACTTCGCCGCCACCTCCGCGAGGACCCTAAGATCCAGATCATTAATATCCGGGGAAGAGGGTATAAGCTGGTACTTTGAGAAGCGGGTATTTTGTATTTTTGTAAAAACTAGGTAAAATGAAAGAGGATATTCAATTCAAAATCGGCCGCAGGACGAATGATCCGCACTCTATGACGCGGGAGGAGCGTTCTGAATGGCAGCAGCAACTCGCCGTAAATGCGCGCGACTACCTTTTTTCAATTGGACAGCCATTGGTTTACAAACGCGATGGCCAAGTAGTAGTGGAACATAAAGACGGCCGGGTACAAGTAATCCGATGACGATTTACCTGGTTGCGGGACCTCCGGGTATCGGTAAAAGCACACACAGCCAATCGTTCATTCCCCTCGGAGTCCCCATTGTAGATCAGGATTTGGCGGCTTATCAGTATAAAAAGGTTGGCTTTGCCAACTACCAGGATATTGCATCGTTGACGAGCAATCAAAGGATTCGCGACTTGTTGTTTAATCAAGAGTCGTTTGCGTTAGAGCTTAATCTGGGCTTCGAATCCCACTACGACTATCTGCGCTCGATTGCTGCTTTTGACCATAAAAATCAGATCGACCTTATTCTCTTTTTCTCGGATGATGTCAATGTCTGCTTAGATAGAGCAAAAATCAGACATTTAAATGGTGGTCACGAAGTCACAGCAGATGTGATCAAAGAGATGTATGCTGCCACCATGCCGTTATTTGAGCGAAACAAAATCCTTTTCTCCCGTATTATTCTTGTTGACGTAACTTACGATACTGTTATCGAACTAACAGAAGATCACGAGCCGTTGCCAGCATGGGTAAAGATTAACAATCTTCAACGATACCTGCTGACCAGGTAATCACAAAACTTGGTAACAATGCGTCACATGATAGGCGTACAACACGATGCTGTTTTCAAACCCTAAATAATTGAAGCAGGGGGACAACTTATCAGGCGTATAAAAGCGGTACCACGGCAAAATGCGATTGACTTTTTCGGCCTATATAACATCAGGCATTTATGCAGGCGGCAGTTCGGGACGTTAGCAGTTTGTTATTTTGCGGTGCCTTGTTTGCCCGGTTTCGGAAATACCTGGTGGGTATTGGCCCATTGGTGCCATAGGCCTGCCAGGTACTTTACTTTTTCGGGGTAGGCGGCGGCCAGGTTTTTGGTTTCCGAATGGTCGGCAGAAAGGTCGTAGAGCTGCCAGGTAGAATCTGCGGCGGTGGAGACGAGTTTCCAATTGCCTTGCCGGGCATAACGGGCACCGAAATGCTCGTTGAATAGCTCGGAATGTCCTTTGGAAGGTTTTCCGGAAAACGAGCCGACAAGGCTTGTTCCGGTGGTGGGCCTGATATCGTTGTTTTTAAATTGCCGGGGATATTTCGCGCCCGACAGTTCACAGAATGTAGCCATCAGGTCCATCACATGGCCTGTATGATCGCTGTAACTTCCTTTTTTGGCTGTAATGCCCCCTGGCCAGAAAGCGATCATCGGCGTATTGATCCCACCTTCAAACGACTCGGCTTTCGCATAGCGGTAAGGCGTGTTGGCTACGCTCGCCCAGCGCGCGCCAATGGACGCATAGCTGGTCTGAGGGCCAGGCATTACCTGCTTTTCGGTAGCGTATATGATTTTGCGTCCGTCGCGTGTTTCGCTCGGGCGGTCGAAACCCGGGCCGTATTTGGCACAGTTTTCGGGGCTGGCACCATTGTCGGTCAGAAACAGAATCAGCGTGTTGTCCAATTCGCCGGTTTGTTTCAATGCATCGATAATGCGGCCGATTCCCTGGTCCATGCGGTCGATCATCGCCGCGTGGACAGCCATCGCCCGCGCATCCCATTCGCGGTCGGGATTGTCTTCCCACTTCATAGCGTTAGCCGGCGTTTCCGGTAATGGCGTCATTTTCGGGTCAATCAGGCCCATTTTGACCATTCTTTCATAACGAGCCTTGCGGACTGCCTCCCAGCCGCCTTTGTAGGTGTCCTTGTATTTTTCGATGTCCTCCTGTTTTGCCTGCAAGGGCCAGTGGGGCGCATTTTGTGCTACATAAAGGAAAAATGGCTTGTCCGATTTGGCAAATTCCTGAATGTAAGCGACCGTTGTGTCGTTGATGGCATCTGTATGATAATAATCCTTTGGAACACTTTTGACCGGTTCTTTGCCATTCACCAGGCTGAAAGGATCGAAAAAATCGACGACGCCCCAGATCGTTCCAAAGTATTTATCGAAACCACGGCTCGTCGGGTACTGCTCGATGGGAGAAAAAGGGCCTGCTTCCTTCTGGTGATTCAGCCAGGCGAGCTGTTCTTGTGGGGTCTTTTGCGTAAAAGTGTTGGAAACATGCCATTTACCAGTCATTCCTGTTTGGTAACCTGCGGTTTTAAGGACTTCCGCCAGCGTGACGGTATTTTCGGTGATATGTCCCTGGTAACCCGGTTGGTTTTCGGCCTCCGTCATTTTTCCGATTCCCGCCTGCTGGTTGTACAAGCCCGTGAGCAAGGATGCGCGTGTGGGGCAGCAACGGGAGGTGTTGTAAAATTGCCGGTAACGCAGGCCGTTTTGAGCGAGGTGGTCGAGGTTTGGCGTGTGCACTTCGCCACCGTAGCAGCCCATGTCCGAATAACCCATGTCATCCGCAAGTATCACAATGATATTGGGGCGTTTGGCAGCATTTGATTTTACAGCAGCATTCCTGCTTTTGAGGGCAACAAGGCCCAGGCCCGCCATGAAAGCGAGCGAGATCAAGGATAGTTTGGTTTTAGTCATTTCCGAAAGTAGAAATTTTTCTGCATTCGGGTGATAATGTTATCGCTAACAAGGGCATTAACAGGAAACCTAAAACGTAAATCCTATGAATCAGAAAACCACCTTCACTTTTACAATTCTCTTTGCGCTTGTTCATTTTATCTCAACCGGGCAGTCAATCGCTGGCAGTGAGCAAAAGCGTGCTGTAAAAACCACCCCGGATTTCAGAGCGACCGATTGTGAGAAAAATATGGACCATTTGTATGAACTACTGGATGCAAAAGACCAGGAAATCAGACGTTCGAGAGCGCTGGCCAACGAGCTGATTAAAGTGCTCGTCAAATTGAAACAGGATACAAATCCGCAAAACAATGTCTCTCAAAACACCTGGACCACGCAACCGGACGAGCGGACAGCAAAACTTGTCGATCATATAGCTTCTGAGCGCAAGCAAAACTATCACGTGGACAAGCAGTACATTCGTGGGCCGCGGGGAGGTTGTTATTATATTAATTCAAATGGCAACAAAACTTATGTCGACCGCAGCCTTTGTAATTGACGGGCGAACATTTAGCTTTTGGTGGAAGGACCCATTGAAGAAAAAACCTTAATTCGCTAACTTCCCGAAATTCTAAATGAATCGGGAAATGGGCACAAAACACTACTCAATAGACGAATACATCGCTACGTTTACGGAGGACGTGCAAAAGGTATTGCAAGAAATCCGTGCGGTAATCAGGAGTGCTGCGCCTGAGGCGGTGGAGACGATTTCATACGATATACCCACATTCAATCTGAACGGAACATACCTCATTTATTTTGCCGGTTGGAAAAAGCACGTTGCACTTTACCCGGTTACAGGAAAGATCTCCGAGGTGCTTACTACTGAACTTTCGGGTTACAAGGGAACCAAAGGCTCGGTGCATTTCCCATTGAACAAACCCATGCCGCTGGACCTGATCAGAAGGATTACGGAGTTGCGGATTGCCGAAAATCAGGCGGTTGCTGCGAAACAGGCAGCGGATTAAGCGCCTGTTTTGAAACCATTCTTCTTTAAAATATCCTCAATCCGTGGATCAGGCATCAGGTCAGTGACCCCGACGAGCGACACACGCGGATAGTCTGGATGGAGGGTGTTGACGACAAAATTGGATGAAAGAGGCATCACTGCCGAAGGTACTTTCAGCACAAGCGCTTTGCCCGCGCTGAACCACCGATCCCCTAACGGCTGGCATTGCGAGTAATCGTTGGGGTCACGCCACCCGGCTTCAAGGTGGCTTTCGGCGATGGATTCGATCACAGCATCGTCGGGTATTTCAATAAACATGATCTTGAAATCACTATTGAACCCGACGCCCTGCCTTCTTACCATATTTTCGAGCAATGCGAGTGTGACCGTCTCGGACGCGTAAATTGCCTTATTGCCCGAGCTGTTCCACCTGCCGCGCATGCCGGAAGCGAACAACGTGTTTGCATAAAGCTTGTGGACAATCCGGAATACTAGCATCGTTTACGCCGGATAACCTTCTGCCATTTTATCGAGCTCCTCGCTTAGAAAATCCACACCACCGCCGGTCGTCAGCCAGTCCGAGGGTTTTTCCGTCGAATTCCAGAACGGTTTTTGCAGCCAGTAGTTGAACTCGTCGATCGTTCCGAAAAACTCTTCCCCCTTTTCGAAAAGCGCGATCAGTTTCAAAAGGTGCTCTCCATAAAGCGGTTCCAATGGTTTTTGAGCCTCTTTATAGTTGCTGATAGTACGGGCAGACACGTTCATGATGGCTGCCAATCTCCGTTCCGGCATTTTGATTGCCTCCGCGAAATCATAGAAAACTTTGGTGTGCAGGCCTTTTCGGGCAGAGAGTACAATGGAAAAATTGCTGTCCATGGCGATGTGGTTGAATTTGGATTTCAAACTGGACCCGGGTTGAGCAAAGGTTTTCATAACAAAGGAGATTGAGTACTCAAATATAGGAATTTTTTCAAAATCAAAACCGAATTTTTTCCAATAAGTATAAACATAGTGT
>DATMSL010000840.1:0-4196 GCA_035565435.1 Dyadobacter sp.
AACTTCTCAATCATGTATATTAATACGGTTAGTCATTATCTGCCAAACGAAGTTATTGGTAATGAATATTTTACAAATCTCAACAACCTATCTAACGAGTGGATAACAGAAAGAACGGGAATCTCAGAAAGACGTAAAGCATCAGCAGACGAAAATACATCGACCATGGCCATGAAGGCGGTCGAAACATTGCTCGAAAATATCCCATACAGTAAAAACGAGATAGATCTGATCGTAGGAGCGACTTACACGCCTTATGACACGATCGTCACGCTGGCCCACGCGGTACAGCACCAGCTTCAAATTCCCGACATCCCAGTCGTGAGTATTTCATCCGCCTGCTCGTCGTTGCTCAATGCCATCGAAATCGTCGAAGGTTACTTTGCCATGGGCAAGGCTTCGAAGGCATTGGTGGTTGTTTCCGACCATAATACGGCCTATTACAATGAAATGGATACCGTTTCCGGGCATTTGTGGGGCGATGGCGCTTCCGCATTGCTGATTTCCAAAGAGCGGCAGACGGAAGGCGATATGCAGATCAAAAAACTCATCACCGGCGGTGCGGCCACCAGCGGGAAAGCTACTGAGGCGGTAGTACTGCGGCCCAACGACCGGGGTGTAGTGATGCCTTTCGGACGCGATGTGTTCCAGAATGCCTGTGTGTACATGCCCAAAGTGAGCCAGCAGGTATTGCAGGAATGCGGCCTGACGATCAACGACCTCGACTACCTGATCCCGCATCAGGCTAACCACCGCATTAGTCTGAACGTGATCAATACCCTGGGTATTCCGGCCGAAAAACTGATTTCGAACATCCAGTACCTCGGTAACACGGGCTGTGCCGGTTGTGCGATCGCACTCTCCGAGAATAAGGATAAATTTAAAAAGGGTGAAAATATCGTGATTACGGTCTTTGGCGGCGGTTATTCGTACGGCGCCATGCTGCTTACGGTGTAGTATCCCTTATTCAGACCATAAAAAAGCCTTCCAATCATCCCGATCGGAAGGCTTTTCTGTGTTTTTCGAATGCTTAGTTCACATCCGGCTCGGTATTGTACGAGGCCGGTTTCCAGACATTATTTTCAGGATTGATATCCGGAAGATTATGCTCTGGATCGATCGTTACCGAGCGGATCGGCCCTTGTGTAGCCGCTTTGAACGTCCATGCACCGCCACGCTGCCAGATTTCAACCGGCAATTCAACGCGTGTTTTCTTACCGCTTACTTCTTCGATATCCACTTTCACCGGCATTGCCAGCTGATCGAGGTTTTCGATCGTGATGTAAGAGCCTTTTTGCGGGTTTTGCTCTACGTAAGCCACGTCTTTCACCGACTGATCTAGTTTATAGTTTTCGAAGAACCAGCCTTTCCAGAACCAGCCCAGGTCTTCTCCCGCCGCATCTTCGATGGTCCGGAAGAAATCGTAAGGCGTAGGATGTTTGAATGCCCAGCGCTGCACGTAAATCCTGAATGCATAGTCGAAGCGCTCTTTGCCCAGGATTTGCTCACGAAGCATTTTCAGGCCTAATGCAGGTTTGTAATATGCTTCCCAACCCAGATTCACAGCTTGAACTACATCCGGAATGGTCATGATCGGATCCGCCTTCGGACGGAAGATCATTGGTGCCAGGCGGTGCATATCGTTCATCTGGGTCGTTTTGTACTCGCCGTTGTTGAAGTTATCACCTGAAAGGAAGTTGATGAACGTGTTGAACCCTTCATCCATCCATGCATATTTACGCTCGTTATTACCCACGATCATCGGGAACCAGTTGTGGCCGAACTCGTGATCGGTTACGCCCCAAAGATCCTCTTTACGGCTTTTGCTGCTGCAAAAAACGATTCCCGGATATTCCATACCGCCTACGATACCGGCCACGTTAGTCGCCACCGGGTAGGTGTATTCATGTACATAATTGGAATAGAACTCGATACAGCCCTTCACGTACTCAGTCGAACGGCCCCAGCCATCCAGCCCGCCATCCTCTGCCGGGTATACCGACTGCGCCAACGCCGTTTTGCCTTTCGGCAGGTTCATACGCGCGGCATCCCAAACAAAAGCTTTGGAAGCAGCCCACGCAATGTCGCGCGCCTGCACGCAACGGAAGCGCCAGGTCAATGTTCCCGACTGCTTAGGTCTTGTATTGGGATTTGTAACGTCCTCCGCGCTGCGTATCACGACGGTCTGATCGCTTTTGGCAGCATCGGCCAGTCTTTTACGCTGCTCGGCGGTCAGTACTTCGTTCGGGTTGAGTAATTCACCCGATCCTACTACGATGTGGTCCCAGGGAACAGTCACGTTATATTCGAAATCGCCATATTCGAGGTAAAACTCTCCGGCGCCCAGGTACGGCAGCAAGTTCCAACCTTCAATATCGTCGAAAACCGCTACCCGAGGATACCATTGCGCCATTTCGTAGACAATACCATTCTTCGTTTCCAGCGTTCCCATGCGGTCGGAGCCGTACTCAGGGATTTTGAATGAATAGGCCAGCTTGATCTTGATCACGTCGCCATTCCCTTTCACCGGTGTTTTGAGACGGATCTGCATACGGGTGTCGGTAATTTTATACTCGGCATCCACAAATGCGCCCTTGCCTTGCTGTATTGTTACGGATTTAATGGAATCACCGCCATCAAAACCCATATTACCGAAACGGCCGCCGCTAACCGGTGTCGTCTGTGCACCTCTCGAATGGCTGCCAAATGCATTCTGATCAAGTTGCAGCCAGAGGAACTCCAGGTTTTCAGGACTATTATTTTTATAGGTCAGCTCCACTTCCCCGCTCACAGTCCCTTTCTCCTCTTCGAGCGCTACGTTGATTTTGTAATCGGCACGGTTCTGCCAGTATTTGGGCCCGGGGGCGCCGCTTCCCGTCCGATATTCATTGCCCGGCTGGAAGTTGAAAAGCGGGTGAAAAAGGACATGGGCATCATATTTCACCTTCTCCGCCTCCTGTGCGATAGTGTTGTTGAAGAAGCCCAGACTGCTCATTGCAATGACGCCCAGACGAAATATTGAAATTTTCATTATAATGGTTAAAAATTGAAAATATTGGGTTGTAAACGAGCAATATACACCTTTTCACCTGTTTTAGGCGAAAAAGTTTCATTTTAGCGACGGACAACGCCGTTTGTCTGCCGACGTCAAATTTTCATTCCAATGCGCCAGCGACTGTCAGTTGAAACATATGCCAAAGGTGTCCTCTCGGGGGACCGTACCACGCTCAGCCGCGCTATCACGATCATCGAAAGCAGCCTGCCCGGAGACCGTTTATTAGCCTCCCAAATCCTCCAAAGTATCCTGCCTCACACCGGCAAATCCATTCGCATTGGTATTACCGGGGTGCCCGGTGTAGGAAAAAGTACATTTATCGAGGCATTGGGCAGCTACCTTACTTCGCTGGGCAAGCGGGTGGCCGTGCTGGCAGTCGACCCGAGCAGTAAGCAGTCGGGTGGAAGCATATTGGGGGATAAAACGCGGATGGAGAAGCTCTCCCGCGACCCGCATGCGTACATCCGCCCCTCGCCCACCAACCTCTCGCTCGGGGGCGTCGCGCGGCATACGCGTGAGGCAATCCTGCTCTGTGAGGCGGCGGGTTACGATATTATATTGGTCGAAACGGTGGGCGTAGGCCAGTCGGAAACCCTGGTGAAAGGGATGACCGACTTTTTCCTGCTGCTCATGCTCGCAGGCGCGGGGGACGAGTTGCAGGGCATCAAGAAGGGCATTATGGAAATGGTGGACGCCGTGGCCGTCAACAAGGCCGATCATGGCAACGAGCAGGCTGTTGCGAAAGCCGTTACGGAATACCGGCAGGCATTACACCTCTTTCCTGGAACCGCTTCCAAAGTGCCCGTTCAGGTGGTGGCGTGTTCGGCATTAGAAGGAACCGGTATGGAGCCCATTTGGAAACTGATTTCTGATTACCATACACAAACTTCTGAAAGCGGCTTTTTGCAGCAAAACAGGCAGTTTCAGCGTGTGGACTGGCTCCGCGAGCAAATCCGGCAGTCATTGGAAGACCGGTTTTATGAAAATGAGTTGGTAAAAAAATACATTGCCTCGGCGGACCAGACCGTACGAAGCGGCGAAAAGCTGCCCGATGAAGCGGCCGCGGATCTGATTAATCTGTTTCTTTCTTCCGAACAACCTTCAAAATTTTCCGCTAAGTCATAAAACTTCTCGGCAAAAG
>DATMSL010000841.1:0-1897 GCA_035565435.1 Dyadobacter sp.
GGGGTTGGGCGGACAGGAGATCTTCCTGGTTGCTCTGTTCGTGTTGCTTTTCTTCGGAGCAAAGAAGATCCCAGAACTTATGCGCGGTTTGGGGCAGGGTATCAATGAGTTCAAGAACGCTACTAAAGACGTTAAGGAAAATATTGAAAAAAGCATGGAAGACCCCAAATAACGCTTCCATCTTATTGAAGGTTTGATCCAGAGCCATTAAGCTACCACTTAACGGCTCTGATTCTTTATTTACAACCCCACAAAAAAATTGCCTTGAAAGAGTATCTGACGCTGGCCGAAATTCAGAGAGATTTACATGAAGAAGGTTTGACGTGCGTCAAGTTGGTTGATCACTATTTGGAAAAAATAGAGGCTAACAAGCATCTCAATGCTTTCGTTGAAGTTTATACAGAGGAAGCAAAAAAGGCCGCCCTGGCCGTGGATGCGAAGATCGCCAATGGCACTGCCGGAAAGCTGGCAGGTATGGTAGTCGGTCTCAAAGATGTGCTTTCACTCACTGGCCACGGCTTACAGGCCGGAAGCCAGATCCTTCAAAATTATACAGCACCCTATACCGCAACCGCCGTGCAGCGGCTTATCGATGAGGACGCGATCATCATCGGGCGGCAAAACTGCGACGAGTTTGCGATGGGTTCTTCGAATGAGAATTCCTCGTTCGGGCCGGTGCTGAATGCAGTTAACAATGCCAAAGTTCCGGGCGGATCGTCGGGCGGATCGGCAGTTGCCGTTCAGGCCGGGCTATGCCATGCTTCGCTGGGAAGCGATACGGGCGGTTCGGTGCGCCAGCCGGCTGCATTCTGCGGGGTGATCGGCGTGAAACCTTCCTATGGACGTGTTTCGCGATACGGACTCATTGCATATGCTTCGTCTTTCGACTGTATTGGCCCCATTACCAAAAGCGTGGCGGATTCCGCATTGCTGCTGGAAGTAATGTCGGGTGCCGATGATTTCGATAGCACGGTTTCGGAACGTCCGGTTCCGGCTTACACGGCCAACCTGGAATGGAAAGGTAAAGCTAAAATCGGGTATATCCGGAGCGCGGTAGAGAATGAAGCGATAGCACCGGAAATCCGCCGGCAGACATCCGAAGTGCTCGATCGCCTGCGTGTGGAAGGGCATGAAGTAGTGGGCATTGATATGCCATTGCTGGACTCGCTCTTACCAACTTATTACATTCTTACCACTGCCGAAGCAAGTTCCAACCTGTCACGTTTCGACGGCGTACGGTACGGCTACCGCAGCCCGGAATCCGTAGATTTGGAGAGCATGTACAAAAAGACTCGTACAGAAGGTTTTGGCGATGAGGTAAGGAGAAGAATACTATTGGGTACTTTCGTATTAAGTGCAAATTATTACGACGCATACTATACCAAGGCGCAACGCGTTAGAAGATTGGTGCGGGAGGAAACGGGCCGCTTTTTCGAGCAGTTTGATTTCCTGATTTCTCCGGTAACACCTACCACAGCTTTTACGATTGGTGAGAAGACGGAAGATCCGTTACAAATGTATCTTGCGGACATTTTCACTGTGCAGGCGAATGTCGTGGGTAATCCTGCGGTATCTATCCCGAACGGGCTGGACGACCAGGGAATGCCGATCGGGATTCAGATCATGGCCCCTTATTTCGGGGAGGAAAAAATGCTGGCGTTTGCCAACTACCTCACCGAGCTGAATAAGGAAGAGGTCGTAGCCTAGAACCAGGCATTTGAATGTGAACGCTGTGCTGATAACCAGTGTTTTAAAGAAAATTATCGTGCCAGAATAACCGGCGACCATGTTACGTTATTCTGAATGAGGATGTTGTGTGAATATTTAAAAATGTATTAGAGATTATTCTGATTCATTCGGCCAATTCAAAACCCAAAAGGACTCTTCTATCTGTAAG
>DATMSL010000842.1:0-13180 GCA_035565435.1 Dyadobacter sp.
ACGATCCATTTTGTAACTGCCATAGGTGTATTATTTAAATTTCACTAAATACTACTCGCTCTAAAATTAACATTCCTGATGTACAAACGTCGATTAAAACGATTTAATTCTGGTCGACGCCGGTGTTCACGATAAAATAAATGGCACGTAATTTTTAAGTAACTAAGCATCATTACATTTAGTACAAATACTAACTCGACCCACAAATGAAAATGAAGGGCAGAAGCATATTCACGTACGACGTGTATGCCCCCACCACCGTAACGACCATGTTACGCCCCCGCCGCCAGGAAGGCCAATCGATCATACAGGAAGGTTTTAACATTGAGCCGCCGGTGCCGTTTTCGGAATATACCGACCTTTACGGCAACCCCTGCCAGCGCACGATCCTGCCCGTAGGCCGGGTAACGATCACCACCGAGGTGCAAGCGCAGGTAAACGATACGAAGCCCATTCCAAGTCCGCCGCCTGCGTATATGCTGGTGGGGGATTTGCCCGATGAAGTCATGCATTACATCCTGCCAAGCCGCTATTGCCAGTCGGATTTACACGAAATCAATATATTAGCGCTGGAAATAGCGGGGAATCTCACACCCGGCTACGATCAGGTGGAGGCGATCCGCACGTGGATCCATCACAATGTACGCTATCAATACGGCGTGTCGAATGCGGCCACCACTGCGCTCGATACTGCTCGCAGCCGAGTAGGCGTGTGCCGCGACTTCACGCACCTC
The DNA here is from genome assembly GCA_035565435.1 of Dyadobacter sp. Taxonomy (GTDB): domain Bacteria; phylum Bacteroidota; class Bacteroidia; order Cytophagales; family Spirosomataceae; genus Dyadobacter. The sequence continues at coordinate 735 of DATMSL010000842.1, forward strand.
GCCATTGCATTATGCCGCAACCTCTGTATCCCGACGCGAATGACGGTGGGCTATCTCGATAAACTGAAAGACATGGACCTCCACGCCTGGTTCGAGGTGTTCATCGGCGGTGAATGGTACACATTCGACGCCGTGCAGGAAAAAACCGAAGGTTACCGCATCGAAATCGCCCACGGCCGCGATGCCGCGGATGTGGCGATGGTTACCCAATACGGCAATGCGACGCTGCAATCGCTGCATGTCGAGGTTGAATTGCTTGATGCGGAACGGTAGGGGGCGTCAAGGGTGGTCAGGTATTGTCAGGTGTAGTCAGGAGTCAAGTGTAGTCAAGAGTAGTCAAGTATTGTCGGGGTAGTCATGGGTAGTGAAGTATTGTCAGGTGTAGTCAGGAGTTGTCATGGGTGGTCAGGTTTAGTCAAGAGTCAGGTTTAGTCAAGAGTAGTCAAGTATTGTCGGGGTAGTCATGGGTAGTGAAGTATTGTCAGGTGTAGTCAGGAGTTGTCAGGGGCGGTCAGGTTTAGTCAAGAGTCAGGTGTAGTCAAGAGTAGTCAAGTATTGTCGGAGTAGTCATGGGTAGTGAAGTATTGTCAGGTGTAGTCAGGAGTTGTCATGGGTGGTCAGGTTTAGTCAAGAGTCAGGTGTAGTCAAGAGTCAGGTGTAGTCAAGAGTAGTCACGTATTGTCGGGGGAGTCATGGGTAGTGAAGTATTGTCAGGTGTAGTCAGGAGTTGTCATGGGTGGTCATTTGATGGTCAGGCATTGTATTGCTTTGGGTAAAGTACATTGCCGAAATAGCGTAGCGATGTAATATGAGTAGCAATCCAAGCAAGTGATGGATTCCCGAAAATGCCGTCAGGCATGCGACAACAAAGCACTGTTGTTACATGCCTGACGGCATTTTGACGCAACATGCGTCGTTGCGTTTCCTACCAATATTATATGCCTAACGGCATTTCTTCCCGGACCACACTTGACAACCCCTGACAATACCTGACCGCACTTGACCAACCCTGACTACACATGACAATTCCTGACCACACTTGACTACACATGACAACCCCTGACTACGCCTAACCAAACCCGGCAACACCTGACAATACCTGACCACACTTGACAATTCCTGCCTAAATAACGCCCATCTCGCGGCCAACTTTCGTAAACGCCGCTACCGCCTTTTCGAGGTCTTCCTGCTCGTGTCCGGCGGAAATCTGCACGCGGATGCGCGCCTTGCCTTGGGGAACGACGGGATAAAAGAAGCCGATCACGTAAATGCCCTCGTTAAGTAGTTTTGCTGCAAACTCCTGCGCCAGTTTTGCCTCGTAAAGCATAATAGGCACAATCGGGTGCTCGCCTGGGAGAATATCGAAACCGGCATCGGTCATAGCTTTGCGGAAATATTGCGTGTTCCGTTCCAGCTTGTCGCGCAATGCGGTGGATGAGGTGAGTAGATCGAGTACTTTAATGGAAGCTCCTACAATGGAAGGGGCTAATGTATTGGAAAACAAATAAGGTCTTGAACGCTGGCGCAGTATCTCCACGATCTCTTTCTTCGCAGCCGTGAAACCACCCGATGCCCCGCCTAATGCCTTTCCGTAAGTGCCTGTAATGATATCGATCCGACCCATTACATTCCGGTACTCATGTGTACCACGACCGGTTTTGCCCATGAAGCCCGTAGCGTGGCATTCGTCGATCATCACCATGGCCTGATATTGCTCGGCCAGGTCGCAGATTTGGTCGAGACGAGCGATGGTACCGTCCATCGAGAACACACCGTCGGTCACCACCAGAATGCGGCGACTGCCCTGCGCATCTTGCAGCTGCTTTTCCAGATCAGCCATATCGTTGTGCTTGTAGCGGAAACGCCTAGCCTTGCATAATCTCACGCCGTCTATGATCGAAGCGTGGTTCAGTTCATCGGAAATAATGGCGTCCTGCTCGTTCAGCAAGGGCTCGAAAACTCCACCATTCGCATCAAATGCGGCGGCGTAGAGAATGCAATCCTCCGTACCAAGGAATTCGGCCGTTTTACGTTCGAGTTCCTTATGGATATCCTGCGTGCCGCAGATAAACCGCACAGACGACATACCGAAGCCATGCGAATGAATGGCGTCGATACCGGCCTGGATCACATCAGGATGTGAAGAAAGGCCGAGGTAGTTATTCGCGCAGAAATTAAGCACATCCGCACCATCGATAGTAGCGATGTGGGCAGACTGGGGCGTGGTGATCACGCGTTCTTTTTTATATAAACCGGCCGAACGGATCGCTTCCAGTTCGCCTTGGAGTTCTTGTTGAATGGTACCGTACATGGTGATGAATTTTGAATGACTGAATGCAATTAAAGTCATTAGGTCAATAGGTCATGTGTTGTCAATGATTTACAATAAATGACGACACATGACTTCCTGACTCGATATCTTAACTAACCAAATGATATTTCTTCCGCAACTCGCTAATCATCTCTTCCGTCATCTTATCGAGCGAGTAGCTTGGCCGCCAGCCCCAGTCTTTCCGGGCCTGGGCATCGTCGATCTCCTGTGGCCAGGAATCGGCGATGGCCTGGCGGAAGTCTGGCTTGTAAGTTATGTTGAAGTTTGGAATTATCTTTTGAATGCTTTGTGCGATTTCGTTTGGGGAAAAGCTCATTCCTGCGAGGTTGTACGAGGTTCGTACTGAAATCTTCTCGGCAGGCGCTTCCATCAGGCGCACCGTAGCGTCCATGGCGTCACTGATGTAGATCATCGGCAAAGTCGTTTCCGGTTTCAGAAAGCATTCAAATGCTTCTCCTTTCACTGCTTTGTGATAAATATCGACGGCATAGTCGGTAGTACCGCCGCCCGGCATCGACTGGTAGCCGATAATGCCCGGGTAACGCAGCGAGCGGATGTCTACGCCGTAACGTTTGAAATAGTAATTCGACCAGTTCTCCCCCGCCGCTTTACTGATGCCGTAAACCGTTGCAGGATCAAGATATGACCATTGCTCGGCGAGCGTATCCACATGATCACCGAAAACGGCGATGGAACTTGGATAAAAAACTTTGCTTACTCCATTTTCTCGCGCCACTTCCAGCACATTGAAATAGGTTTGCATGTTGATATGCCACGTTCGGAGCGGATCCTGCTCACCTTTTGCGGAAAGGATCGCGGCCAGGTGATAGATTTGCGTAACACCGTATTTACGTACGATTGCGGCCATTTCTGTGGCATTGGTCGCGTCGAGTTGCTCAAAGATGCCAGTCGGGAATTCAGGCATACGGATGTCTGTCGCCACTACTTTTCCCAATCCGTAAATTTCCCTCAGATATTCTACCAGAACAGATCCGATCTGCCCGTTTGCTCCTATTACTAAAACGCAGTCCGTTTTCATAAAAAACAACTTTTGGGTAAAGCATAAATCACTTGCAATTTCCCATTTATGAAAATTATTTTCAACAAACAGCCAGTTTCTCAGGAAACATTACCACACTATTTGATTTTTGAAGTAAAATTTACTTTTTGAGATTCAATTCGAAACCCGTACCAGTAAATATTATTGCCCCATGGAACAGTTGGACAAAATCGATACCAAAATCCTCCGGATTCTTCAAAAAGACGCTAAAAAAACGACCAAGGAAATCGCGACGATGCTCAACCTCACGGTCTCCCCCGTGTATGAGCGCATCAGAAGATTGGAGAGCCTGGGTTACATCAAGCAATATGTAGCAATTTTAGATAAAAAACTCATTAACAGACAGGTTACGACCATCTGCCAGGTATCAATGCGCTACCATAACGAGGCATTTATCGAGAAGTTTGAACAGGAGATACAGAACCTGCATGAGGTGCAGGAGTGCTACCATATGGCCGGACAGGTTGATTTTCTGTTAAAAATCAACGTCGCCAGCCTCGACGAGTACCACGACTTTGTGAAATATAAGCTGTCGAAGATCGACAATATAGGTGTGCTCAACAGTACCTTCGTGTTGAAGGAAATCAAGCACACCTCGGAGTTTTACATTTAAAGACTTCTTTTCTTGACGTCGAAAGAGACGGTTTTACTGCCCGCCGCGCCATCCGGGGTAATCCCCTGGATCACGACCTTGTAACGGCCGGTCTGGTCGGAAGTGTAAAACTCGACCGCCGCTTTGCCGTCTTTTCCCGTCGTGACGTTAGGCGCCCAATGGAGAAGATTCCGGAAGTCGGCGATACGGTTGTTGGCATTATTGCTGTCGTATTTCGGCGCATAGAACTCCCTTTGTGCCTGCACACCCTCGTACGGCATCACCAATACCTTCGGATCGAGTTCAAACCCACTCAGGTCGCCCCGATAAGTCGAGAAACTTACGATACCCGTAAAAGTCATCGGCCCCAGGAAGTAACGCGAACTGATCAGTTCGATTTTCTTCACTTTCAACGGGTCCATCTCTATGATCTTGTCGGCATCAAAAACCGGGATACCGTCCAGGAGCATCAGCGGATCGGTCGTGTAATAGGTATTGGGTACCAGCTTGTCGATCATCCGCAAATGAAATTCTTTTTGCCGTCTGCGGACAAGAATGCCTTTGACATATTCCCTCAAAACTTCTTCCATGGTGGGGAAGCGGGTAAAATCGTCGAGGAAATACTTCTCATCCGGTACGCCGAAGAACGGCAGCGAGTCGGTCAGTACTGCCTTCTTCTCGGTGTAGATTCTCGGAAGGAACGCATTCCCTGTTTGCATATTAACCGATCGCGTCAGCAACTGGTTTTCCAAGGTTTTATCAAAGAAAAAAGAGGGAACGGCGGTTGTCGAAAACTGTCTGGAAAACGGCGAAGCCACTTCGAAACGGTAGGTCGAATCGTAAGCCAAGTCCGTTTGCAGGGTAATTTCCTTCGGACCTGTAAACTGGCGTACTTCAAATTTCACCCGACCTTCGTTATCGCTCCTGTCCACATACAGGCGTGCGGGCACATCCAGCGACGCCAGGTACGCGTCTTTGTTGATCGCCGGTTTTCCATCGGCGCGATTCAGGACGCGGGCGTGAATGAAATGTCCGTCGTATTCAGGCAAATGCTCGAAACTAACGAGTTGACCACCGAATACCTTGTCCCATTTCAATCGACGCCAGCCGTGGGTGAGCATCAGGTTGTCGAGCTGCCGGTCGGTATCCGGGTTTACATTTTGAAAATAATAGGCTGGATTTTCAATGTCGCCCTTCAAATCGGCAGTGAGCCACAAATAGCTGTGCATATCGTGCTGTGGCTGGTATTGGATCGAATCGTCGAGGTATACCGCCACCGACAAATTGCTCCAAGCCGGTAGTGCCTGCCCTGCGGCGGCCGAGATATTCATGGCAACCTTCTCGCGCCCGATGAAGCTTTTGCCCACTTGTGCATCGATGGCCAGTTGTTTTTCGGGGCGTTTGAAATACAATCGTTCACAAACCGGTTTCAACTTTTCGTTGAAGATCGTAATCTGCGAAATGCCTTCCCCGAGCCGGGCCTTTTCGAGCACAAAAACGGCCGGGCTTTTGCCTAACCCTTTCTTGCCGAACACCGCATTTTCCTGGCGCGTATGTGCGAGCAGGTATATGGTCGCGGGATCTTCGCTTTCAAACTTTCCGGTTACGGTCACTTTCACCAGCGCCGAAGTCGAGTCTTTTACCTCCATTACGTACCCCTGCCGCTCCACTTTCGGAAACTGATATTCGAAACGTTTGCCTTTGCTATCGGTGATAGTTGCTTTGTAAACTGCATTCTCTTCCGGTTTCAGCTTAAAATAGCCGATACCATTCAGTTCCGGTTCAAACTCGCGGACGGTTTCATTTTGCTCATTGAGAATGGCCCCTTTGAACTTAATGCCCTTACCGTCTACACCTATGGCACGAAATGCGACTTTGCTTTCGATCCCGCTTACCAAATGTCCTCCTTCCGGGAAAAACTGCACGTCGTAGCGGGTTTCCTCCTTCGAAGCCCTGTCGGGATCGAAGCGAACAAACGGGTTCAGGATAGCAACCGAGGTTTCAAAATAGCTTTCGGCCGAGAAATTCTTCATCCAGTTGGTATAGCACCGCAGCTTGTACTTGCCGCTTACGAGTGTGGACGGCACCAGCGCCGAGCCATTTCCCCGCCCGTCAACCATGGCAAACTTGGTTTGCAGCACTGGATTATTCTCACTGTCCAGCACTTCCAGATAGGCTACTTTGCTCAGGTCAAGAAACCGGTGTGTGGCACCGTTGAGGTTATAGGCTTTGAACCAGATCGTTTCCCCGACGAGATAAAACGGCCTGTCGATATGCACAAACAACTTTTCTTGCACAGCCCGCTCGGTATAAAGACCGAACCGCTGCCGAATGGAAGCGAGCATGGCGTCGTCCTGCGCGTACGATGTGCTGTAAAATACCAGCGCGAGCAAACCGCAAATAAATGTCCTGAGTTTCATTGTATATTTTCAGACAATAGAATAATCATTGATACCAAAATGAAGGCTTCGTGGTAGTACCGCCCTGAGACCGGCAATCCGCACACGACTCGGAAGTCCCGAGGTAACCGCTCTTCGGCAGGCCCATATAATAATAAAGCAGCACCGCAGAGCCATTGAACGCATCTTCGAAATTCAGCGTATCAGGCGGCGCGCAGCGCGGGTATGAACCGAGCGCTTCGCGGATAAATATCCGTTGCCTTTGCTCCTGCGCCGCGCTGAAATAGCCAAACACCAGTTCCTTGGCATCGGCTTTGGCATGGATATTACCTGTTACCTGCGACGGTTGCGGGTCGAAAAGGCTACCGGTCCCTTGGGTCGTTTTGGCCAGGTCGGTCCAGTATTCGAATGCCTCCCGCGTGAGGCCGTACTGTTTCACCAGGATCGAATACCCGAAATACAATTTGTTGGTACCGATGTCTACGATATTGACGGGCAAATCACGGATAATGTCCTCGCTAAGCTTGATCGTCGACCCAAGTTTGATGTCCCTCGATGACAATGTCCGCCAGCACACGTTGATATTGTCCTTTCGCGAAACAATCTGGTTGGTCGTATAGTCGCGCGTCAGGCTCGAATAGTAAGCCATCCTGTACTCATAGGTTTCTTCAAAATTCCAGCGGTAAAAGCGTGTCTGATTACTCGGATCATGCGTATTCACATAGATCATCATCGCATTCTTTCTGGGGTCCACGCGATAGGTGACGCTGTCGATCGGCGGTGTTTTGCTCACAACCACGTAATCGGATTCGTATTCCCTGCCGTTGGATCGTTTGATCCTCAGCCGGTATTTGACGTCACGGTTAAAATCCGTCGGCGGCAACTCGTACGAACCGTTACCCACATCCTGAAATGCGTAGCTTTCACCATTTTCGGCATCAACCATAATCGTGGCACCGGACTCGACTTCAAACACTTTGTCGTCATTCACGGCCTGCGTGTGGCTCAAAACGATCCGGCTGGTCTCGCCGCTCACATTCAGAAAACCGTCCACCACCAGGTAGGTACCGGGATTGGTCACTTCCGGCGGTGAAAATGGTTCAATACAGCTGTTAACCACCAACCCGGCAGCCGCCAGCATTCCCCACAACGTCCATCTTCCCGAACGCCGCTTTCCGGCCCCGCAGGCCTTTCTTAGATTTTTGATGAAGTCTATTCCTTTCACAGTCATTCCTTGTAAATCATTACCAATAAGAGGGTCTTTCAGTCGTACCACCTTGCAGGCGGCAATCGGCGCACGAATGGGCCGCTACCAAAACGGAGTCGGAACGCGGGCCCCAATAGGTAAGCAGCAGCTTGGCCGTATTGAAAGCACATTCATCGGCATCCCGCGACGAGCAGCGGATGGGAATCGTATCCGGCTCGGTACAGCGGGGGAACATACCAAGCCGTGGCGTTACGGTGAGCCTGCGGGTTTCTTCCGTAGCCGCACTGAAATAACCGAATGCCAGCAACCGTGAATTGGAGGTATGACGAATGTTACCCGTCACTTGCGACGGCAATACGTCGAAAAGACTACCAGTTCCCTGGGTTGTTTTGGATAAAGCCGTCCAATATTCAAATGCATCGCGTGAGAGGCCGTATTGTTTCACCAGGATACTGTATTTGATGTACAGCTTGTTGGTCGGGATAGGTACCCGGTTCAGCGGCAGATCTTTGATCACATCACTGCTCAACTTTACCGTACTACCCAGTAAAATGCTCCCGGATTTCAGTTTCCCCCAGCATTTATTGATATTATCGGGCCTGGTTACTACTGAATCGTTCCTGACCATCAATGCGGAGTAATATGCAGCCTCATATTCCCAGGTTTCCTCGAATTTCCAACGGTAAAACTGCGTCTTGCCCTGGGCATCATGCGTGTTCACATAAAATATCGCGGCGTTCAGCACCGGGTCTACTTTATAGGTTACGCTGTCAATCACAGGAGTAATATTCACCCCCACGAATTCGGATAAATACTCCTGATTATCTCTCGTCTTGATTCGTAATCTGTATTTAGCGGACCGATTGTACTGCCGCGGCGGCAAGGTGTAAACACCTGAACCGGTTTCCTTCATCGGCAACGTTTCACCGTTTTCTTCCTCGACCGCCAGCTGTGCACCAGTTTCGATCTTCGGCAATGCGCTGGCATTCACATTTTGTGTCCGTCTCAATTCAATCCGAGTCGAATCGGTACCTCCCACGTTCAGAAAGCCGTCGATTACGAGGTAATTCTCATCCGAATTAACTTCGGGCGGCGAAAACGGCTCTACACAGCTGTCGATGATCAACAGCAACACGAAAAAACCTATTTTTAAAAACCAATATCTCATAGCCTGCTGCCCGTTTTAGAATCTGAAATTGTAGGTAACAGTCGGGATCGGTTGTCCGAAAATCGAGAGCTGGTAACCATTCACCCTTCCGGCGACGGTCTGGAAATAAACCGAGGTCGGATTTTTTCTCCCCAGTACATTATACACCGCGAGCGTCCAGGAGCTGTGCGCCAGCTTTTTGATCTTGTGGTTTCCCTCAATATTCATCGCTAAATCCATCCGGTAGTAATCCGGAATGCGGAACTGGTTGCGGTCGGCATAATATACGCGTTGCGAACCGTCGATAATGTACTTGCCGATCGGCGGCGTGTAAGGCCGGCCCGTGCTGTAAGTAAAGTTGAACGACAGGCTGAAACGGTGGGAGAAGCGATAATTCGAGATTAGTGTGAAATCGTGCGGCTTATCGTAGTTGCTCGGGTAGAAATTACCATTGTTCGGCGCATCGGGCGAGTCGCGGTCCACCGCACGCAGGAGCGTCCGCGCGTAGGTGTAGCCGACCCAGCCATTCAGCTTTCCGGTCATTTTCTTGATCATGAATTCAACACCATATGCTTTGGCTTTGGTATTGATCACCGCCGCTTCGATGTTGTGGTTCATGAAAAGTGAATCGCCGCCTTTATAATCGAGGAAATTGCGGATGTTTTTATAATAACCTTCCAGTGAAACCTCGATTTTGTTACCCCTGAAATTCCGGTACAAACCGATCGAAAGCTGGTCGCCGATTTGCGGTTTAATATAGGGATCGCTCAGTTTCCAGATATCGGTCGGTGAAACCGTCATGGTGTTCGTCAGCAAATGAATATACTGGCGCAGGGTATTGTAACTGGCTTTAAGCGAAAGGTTATCCAGGATGCTGTATCGTACCGAAGCCCGGTATTCGGGGCCGCCATACGATTTGATTTTCTTACCCGATTTGTATTCCTGAACGCCTTCCTGATAAATGTAGTCGATCGGGAAGCCGGGCAAATAGGTATTAACCGATTTCGGGCCCAGGTATTGGAAGAATGACCACCTTAAACCGCCGGAGATAGACAAGCGCGGGCTGACCTCCCATTTGTCTTCCAGATACAATGCACTTTCCGTCGCTTGCTCCGCTTCCAGTTCGTCGGGCACAATGAGCGACTCGCTGCCGCGTGGTTTGAATGAGCCCGGGTGCAGTTTGTAGTAAATAGTGCTTCCTCCAAATTCAAGCGTATGCTTTGGGTTGAGAGCATAGCTGAAATCCGCCTTGAAATTGGATTGGTTAATATCGAATTTCAGATCAAAAGAGTTGAGCGGAAGCCCTTCTGCTTCCATCGCATACTGGTACTTGCTATGCGAAGCCGTGAGCACACCGTACAGGCGCGAATTGAAAGTATGTTTCCATTTAATGGAGCCCAGCTGGTTGCGATAGGAATACAAAGTATCACCATAGAGCCGGAACTTGTCGTTGCTGGTGTAACCCGTCAGCGAGACGCTGTTCTTTTCATTGATTTCATAGTTGAAATGCAGGTTCACGTCATAGAAATTGGCCGAGCTCCTGTTATAAGTTTCATTATCCAATGCCCTGATCACCCAGTTGGAATAAGTCGAGCGACCGCCGAGAATAAACGACGCCTTATCTTTCACCAAAGGCCCTTCCAATGTAACCCGGCCGGTAACGAGTCCGATCCCGCCCGACGCCACAAATTTTTTCTTGTTGCCATCACGACTGGCGATATCGAGCACCGACGCCAACCTGCCTCCGAATCGGGATGGAATGGTGCTTTTATAAAGCTCGACCTCCTTCAAAACATCCGGATTAAATGCCGAGAAGAACCCGAAAAGGTGAGATGGATTGTAAATCACCGCATCATCGTACTGGATCAGGTTCTGGTCTACCGAGCCGCCGCGGACGTTCAGACCAGTGCTGTTCTCCCCTACCGACTTGATCCCCGGCAATGTGAGCACCGTCCGCAACAAATCCGTTTCACCGAATACCGTCGGCACCTGTTTCAGATTTTTGATAGTCAGTTTTACAGTACCCATTTGCGTACCCACCACATTTTTGTCCATGCCGGCCTTCACCGACACTTCTTTCAATGCGATCACACTCTCACGCATTTCAATGTCGAGTTTGCCATCGGAATACAGTACCACCTGGCGCTGTGTTTCGCGCATACCCGTGCTTTTAATGCGGACAATCTGCTTCCCGCGCGGGATCGTGAGCGCGTACTGCCCGAGCGCATCCGTCGTTACGCCAATAGACGGCGAGTTGATAAACACCGCGGCGCCGATCACCGGCTCACCCGTCACTGCGTTCCGCACATAACCTGTAATTGTAGAGTTACCGGGCGTAATCCTATGCTTCCGGATCCCGATTTCGTGGACTTTGCTTTCGGCTGTCGATAGAAGTTTCTCTTTGATATCGCTTTCGGGGCCTGCATAGGCAATGGAATCGCTCTCACCCGCGCGCTCGGGGTTGAACAATCCGGGGGTGAGCTGCGTGATGATCTTCTGTCCGTGCGTAATGTAAATGCGTTTTTGCCCGTCGATAGCATACTCGAATTCGGAACCTTTGAAAACCTGATCGAGCACCTCCCGGAGCGAGAGGTTGTTCACATTCAAATCCAGGGTGAGGCTATCGAAGCGTGTCGCGTCGTAGTAAAAATAATAGCCTGTCTGCGCCTCCACCTGTTTCACAAACTGATCGAACCGTGCCGAATCGAGTTTCATCGTGATCTTTTTCTCGGACACATTCTGGCCGTAGGAAAAGTGGGTGTTAAAAATGCAGCAGATGATAAAGGTGAGTGGTAAAAGTATTTTCATTTGGCTAAATTATCGTAGGTTTCTACCATCTTCACAATGGCCATTTCACGGTTCTTACGGAATTTGATCTTATTCTCCCGCAGCACCTTGCGCAACTCCCGCTTGTGGTCCGGGAACAGTTCGAGCGTCGATTTCTTTGTATGTACCGAATGGTAACGGCCGTCTTTGAACACATAGAAAAAGTTCTTTTCGGGATAGTAGGCTATCACTTTCTTTTCCACGATTTTCTCCTGCCGCGACTTGGTCCTGCGCACGAGCGTGCGTGACTTGCCGCTGTAAACGATATCGTAAAAGCCGGTCCGCATTTGCGGGTTAATGTCCTTCCCTGCTTCGAGCCGGGCGAAATGGTGGTTATCGACGATAAATGAATCCACCTTCACGGTTTGTAACAATATATGGTCGCCATTGAAATGCCGGATCACCAGCTCGTCATGGAAAATATCGTAGAGCATTGGGATGCTATCAAACTGCTGACCGTCGTAAAGCACCATGCCGTTGAGCCAGCGGCGCTGTTGGTAAAACTGGTGTTCTTCCATACGTGCGTCGTACACGTAGTACTGGCGCCCATTGTAAAGATTCTGGGAAATAGAGGTGGCATTCTTGTAAAGGGATACCGGATAGGCCGCAACCTCCCGGGCAGAAGAAGCTTCCGCCAGTGTTCCCTGGGCATAAGTTTTCCCCAAAACCAGGGCACACAGAAATAATGCAGTGGTAAAAATACGCATCTACGCAAGTTGATTTTAAAGCAGTACGTTCAAAGGCTATCGAATGTTTCAGTGCCGGGGCTTGCACTTTATGAAGTGATCATAAGTTACATACTTCAAATGTAAATTAAATATTTTATTCGATTAATTAAATCTAATCACAAAAGAATCAAATGCTATTTATCTAATGCATCCCC
>DATMSL010000843.1:0-8769 GCA_035565435.1 Dyadobacter sp.
TCATTACCGGGCATTCGATCCCGTCGGAATACCAGAACCTGATTACCGCCCCGCGCTATATGCGTGCGAAGCTGATCGAGCTCATCCAGCAGGAAGCAGAGAATGCGAAGGCTGGTCTGAAGAGTGGTATTTGTATTAAAATAAACTCCCTGGAAGACCGCGACACCATTTATGAGCTGTACAAAGCTTCCGAGGCAGGTGTGCCTATTAAATTGATCGTCCGCGGCATGTGCTGCCTGCGTCCGCAGCGGAAAGGGCTGAGTGAAAATATCACCGTCCGATCGCTGGTAGGCGACTTTCTGGAACACTCCCGCATTTTCTACTTCCATCAGAACGGCAACCCGCTCGCGTACGGCGGCAGTGCCGATGCGATGGTGCGGAGCTTCGACAAACGTATCGAATCGCTTTTCAAGCTCGTAGACCCGCGCGTGCGCCAGGAGGCGATCCATATTTTGTATTACAGCCTCAAAGACAATGTGAATGCCTACGAATTGCAGGAAGATGGCAATTACATCAAATGCGAAATCGAAGAAGGAAGCGAGCCGCTGAATGTGCACCAGGCATTCTACGATGTTACGCTGGACCAGGTAATGGCTACGCATTTGTTCGAGGAAGAGGATCTCCGCATTGAAAACAAGGAGAAAGAAAAAAGCGCTACTCCCGAATCTGACGGTGCAGATGCCGAAGTAGCGCAGCAAGCCGAAGCCGGCCAGTAAGTTATTCTTTAAAAAATACACGCTTGACGCGGTCGCCAATACCGGTCAGTATCTCATAGGGGATGGTGTGGATGGTTTTCGCAAGCTCCGTAATAGGAACTTCCTTGCCGAAAACGATCACTTCGTCCCCTTCTTCTACCTGGGCATGCGTAACGTCGATCATCGTCATATCCATGCAGACATTGCCGATCGTAGGGCACAATGTGCCATTTACCCACACCTTACCGACACCATTACCCAGGCCGCGGTCGTAACCGTCGGCATAACCGATCGCCAGTGTGGCAATGGCCGAATCGTGGTCGACTACACCTTTGCGGCTGTATCCTACCGTTTCGCCCGAAGTGAGGTATTTAACCTGCGAGACAATGGTTTTCAACGTGCCCACCGATTGCAACGAGCGCTGGTCCTGTCCGGTAGCTTCCACGCCGTACAAGCCAATGCCGAGGCGCACCATATCGAGGCGGTATTCGGGGAAACGCACAATGCCGGCGGAGTTGAGAATATGTTTGATGGTTTTGTATCCCAAAGTCTGTTCGATCAGCTCGGCGCCTTCCATGAACTGTGCATATTGCTTTCTAGAAAACTCATTATGCACACCTTCGTCCGCACCCACCAAATGCGAGAATATGCTCGCTACTTTTAATGCGGGGTTGTTGCGGAGCTGCTCAATAAGCCATTCGTAGTCATCTTTCACAAAACCCAGGCGGTGCATGCCCGTATCGAGCTTCAAATGCACCGACGGCGTGTTGGCAGGCTCGCCTTTCCGGGAGATGTATTCCACCCAGTCTTGCAGGATGCGGCGGCTGTAAATTTCGGGTTCCAGTTGGTATTGCCACAGCAGGTCGAATGTCGGTAAGGTCGCATTCATGACCATAATAGGCACAGTAATGCCGCTTTGGCGAAGCATGACACCTTCGTCGGTGTAGGCCACGCCGAGGTAATCCACCCGGTGGTATTGCAGCAATGCGGCTACTTCGGAGCTGCCGCTGCCGTAGGCGAATGCTTTCACCATGGCCATGATTTTGGTGCCCTGTCCGGCTCTCGCACGGTAGTAGTTCAGGTTGTGTACCAATGCATCGAGGTTGATTTCGAGCACGGTACTATGCGCTTTCTGCTGAATGCGGTGAACAATTTGCTCAAATGAAAAAGGTCGCGCTCCCTTCACGAGCACGAGCGTGTCCGCGAGGGTGTGGAAGGCAAATGTTTTGAGAAAAGTGTCGGTGTCGTCGTAAAACTCCTGCTCGGGAATATCGAACTGCGACGCCTGGCTGCTGATTTGCTTTCCAATGCCGATGAGGCGGTCAATGCTTTTTTCGCTCAGCAGGCGGGATACCATTTTGTACAGCTCGGTCGGGGTCTGGCCGGTTTGGAGCACGTCCGAGAGAATCACGGTCTTGCGGTTCCGCTGCTCTTGCTGCGCCAGGAAGTTCAGCGCCATCGACAAGCCTTGCAAGTCGTTATTATAGGCGTCGTCGATAATGTAGGAATGATTAATGCCCTCTTTGAGCTCCAAACGCATGGAAACCGGTTTGAGCAGCAGTACTCTTTCCTGAATTACGGCTGGTTCGAGTCCGAAATCGAGCAGGAAAACAATGCAATGTGTCAGGTTTTCGAGCGACGCATCATCCCGGAAGCCCGTTTCGAAAATATGGTTGCCAAGCTTTCCGGTGAGGGAAATCACGGTTTTGTCTTTTTGAGGGGTGTATGTCACCTGCACGTGCGAGCCGGAATAGTTGCTTCCCCAGCTCAGCGTTTCGAGAAATGCATTCACCGGTTTCAGGATCAGGCTGATCTCCTCGTCTATTTCGTGGTAGTCTTTCCTATAAATAAGCTTTTTGACCTTGGTAAAAAGGCGCAGCTTTTCGGTGATCTTCTGTTTACGGCTTCGGAAACCATCGTCGTGCGCCGGCCCGATATTGGTGAAAATACCGATCGTAGGCTGCATGACCGGTTGCAGGTATTCCATTTCATGGGCTTTGGAGATACCTGCCTCGAAGATCGCCAGTGAATGCTCCTTGCTCAGGTTCCATACCGAAAGCGGCACGCCAATCTGCGAATTGAAGCTTTTGGGGCTTGCCACAATGCTCCGGCCGGGCGATAGCAGCTGTACGAGCCATTCTTTTACAATAGTTTTACCATTACTCCCCGCAATACCCACCACCGGAATATCGAACTGCTTTCTTTTGGAAGCCACCAGCTGCTGCAAAGCGCGGATGCTCGAAGCTACCACCCAGATTTGCGCGTCGTCCCAGGCGGCCGCGGTTTCGCGGAGCTCGCCGGTAAATGCGGCTTCTTCCACTACAAACTCCCGCACACCCGCGGCATATAGCTCGGGCAGGAAGCGGTGGCCGTCGTGGCGCTCACCTTTGATAGCAAAAAAGATACTTTGGCCTGGGAAGGAAACCTGACGACTGTCGGTCAGGATGTACTGGGCTTGTGTGGTTACAATGGGGGATGTATTGACGGTAAGACTCATTCCAATGCTCGTTAATCAGAGCACAAAGGTATCAATCTACATCCATTTTTTAGTTTTGAAATAAAATATCATCCCTACGGTTACGACCACCATCAGTCCCCATACATAATAGTAGCCGTACGGGTCTTTAAGTTCAGGCATAAACTCGAAATTCATCCCGTAAACGCCTACTATAAACGTCAGCGGCATGAAAACGGCCGAGAAAATGGTGAGCGTTTTCATGACCTGGTTCATTCGGTTGCTGATCGTCGATAAATGGACGTCCACCAAACTTGCCACGAGTTCCCGGTACGAGTCGATGGTGTCAAGTACCTGCATGATGTGGTCGTAAAGATCACGGTAATAAGGGATTGCCTCTTTGCTGATCTGCATATTATCCTCCCGGATCAGCTGGTTCACCATATCGCGCAGAGGCCATATCTGCCTGCGGGCAAGGGTAAGCTCGCGTTTCAATGCGTACATATCTTTGAGCGAAAGCTCCTGCACGCCGCGGATCACCTGGTCTTCGGTCGCGTCGAGCGCATCGCCGAGTTTTTCCAGCACGATAAAATAGTTGTCCACTACCACGTCCATCAACGCAAAAAGCAGGTAATCGGGACCGTTGCGGCGGGTTTTGCCTACGGAAGCTTCCAGGCGGTTTTCGACGGTCATGAAAATGTCGGAAGTAAGCTCTTCCTGGAACGACAGCACATAATTTTTACCCAATACAAAACTCACATGCTCGGACGAAATGCTGATCGGCGATTCCGAGTCGACGTGGAGCATTTTCAGGGTTAAAAACAAATGCCCGGTGTCGTATAATTCGAGTTTCGGCTTATGCTCGGTATTCACGACGTCTTCGAGCAGAAGCGGGTGCAAATGGTACAATTTTCCCAGTTTCTCGATAAGCGGGATTTCGTGAATGCCGTCAATATTCAGCCAGGTCGTAAAATTTTCACCATTTTCGGCGGACCTGCATTCATCCAGCGATTTCACGGCATCTTCCTTGTACATGTGCTCGCTGTATCTGATCCTGCGGATTTTGGTCTTCAAACCAATATCCGGACCGATGTAGGTAAGCGTGCCCGGCGAAGTGAGCAGGCCACGCTTACGGTACTTTCTGGATTTTCTGCCGCCGTTCCGGGGGCTGTGGGGGCCGGCTCCGGCAGGTTTCTCGTGCTCTGTCCCGTTCAAACCGTTTTATTATTTGAGGTGAAACACCAGCAAAGGTACGTGCGTATCCACAACAAGCTTACGCGTAATGCTCGGATTGATCAGATATTCTTCGATAAACGACCGCTCGCGGGTGGACATGATCAGCAAATCGGCGTGCACCTCGTCGCAGTAGGCTTCGATACCGTCGAGCACGTGCTTGGCTTCCCGGATCACAATCTGGCCTTCGCGGATCGTGAAATGCGATTTGATTTCGGCAATATACTGGTTGTCAGGCTGAATGTCCGGTTGCGTGTCGGAGTTGATTTTCAATAAGGTAAGGTCGGCACCGAGGTGGTTCATCAGTACGAATACCTCGCGCAGGATATTGTTTTCCTCGTATTCGAATTGAGTGGCATAGACCACTTTCTTGAATTTCGTAGGTTCGGTTTGCGGAGGTACCACAAGCACCGGACAGGGCGAGTTGAGCGCAATATGCGTTGCCGAGCTGCCGATCAGCTTATCGAGGAAGCCGCCGGTGCCTGTCCGCCCGATTACGATCATATCCGGTACATGGTCGTTAATTGCCTCTTCAATGGCCGATTGCACGGTGCCGAGCGTCCAGATCGCCTTCGCATTGTAGCCTTCTGCAACGAGGTTTGCGACATATTCATCGAGCCGTTTATGAAACTCTCCTTCCAGCTCGGAAGTCATCGCCAGAAAATCGGCACCACCGATACCCGGCATCACGTTACCGGGTGTTACGTTTACGTCGGCTATATAAGGCTGATAGGCGTGGAGGACCAGCAATTCGGTCGCCTCTTTTTCGGCTATCAGTTTTGCTGCGGCCAATGCGCGCTCCGCATTTTCTGAAAAATCGATGGCAATCAGAATACTTCTCATGTCGGGTTGAGTTATGTTTTGGGTATGGATTATCCGAACATATCGATTTTAGAAACCGGAACCAAAGATTTTGGTCATGTTTTGGTCGCAGACAGAGTTCCGGACGCAGTATCAGGCAGTGCCCGGGCGTTGTTTGGAAAGATTTAATGCCGGGGTAATATTGGAGGTTTCAAATTTTGTGCCAAATTGTATCCGAATCGGCTATCCACAGCCTAATTTTTCCAGTATAGTACTCGGCAGTCAGCGGCCGATGGTCGGCGGTCGGGCCGCAGGCCCCTCATTGAATTTTGCATTTGTCCAATAGGTTTATGGTTTTGAAGTAAACGATTGGTTATTCTATTTTTTCTCTTCTGTTTAGTACAAACATTCACTCTTATTGTTCAAGACATAAATTAAATTCTGTGTTTTGGGTAAAATGCATTGGTTGTGTTGACAATCATTAATTTGATTTTTTATAAGTTTACCGTTACAAACTAATCTAGGATACCAAATTCCCTGTATGAAGAGCAAGATTACCATTATCAATATCGTGCTGGTTACCATTGCCGCGATAGCCTCCGTTTTAAGTGCTTACGGTCTCCTGCCGTTATCTGATAGTGTGCTCATCGGCCTGCGCTGGCTTGCGTTGGCGAGCCTGGTCGTGTACGCGATCCTGAAAAAGAACCTCACTACCTCGATCCTGATCTCGATGCTCGTAGGAACGGAGATTGGTTACGACTTTCCGAAGATGGGCACCGAGTTGCACTTTCTGCGGCAGATATTCCTTCAAATGATCAAAACGGTCATTGCTCCGCTGCTTTTTGCGACGCTCGTTACCGGTATCGCCGGGCATTCCGATCTGAAACAGGTAGGCCGCATGGGCTGGAAATCATTATTGTATTTCGAAGTTGTCACCACATTCGCGTTGATTATCGGACTGGTGTTTGCCAACTGGTTCAAACCCGGTGTAGGCATTGTGCCGCCGGAAAGCTTGAATGCCACTTTGCCGAAAGTGAATCAGCAAACATGGCAGGAAATCGTGCTGCATTCATTCCCTGAAAACGTAGCCAAATCCATTTACCACGGCGAAGTGCTGCAAATCGTCGTTTTCAGTGTGCTTTTCGGCATTAGCCTTGCATTGTTGCCTTCTGCGAAGAAGGAGAAATTCGTGCATGGCGTGGAGCTGCTGGCGGAGGTGATGTTTAAGTTTACCAAAATCATCATGTATTTCGCGCCAATCGGGGTGGGAGCAGCCATTGCTGAAACGGTAGGCCACATGGGGATCGATGTTTTGAAAAACCTGGCGTTGCTACTTGCTACATTATATTGTGCGTTGATCGTCTTCATCCTGATCGTATTCGTGCCGGTGGCGATGATCGCCAGAATCCCGGTGATCAAATTTGCCAAAACCATTTTCGAACCGGTGTCCATTGCATTTGCGACTACCAGCTCGGAATCTGCATTGCCGAAAGCGATGGAAAAAATGGAAAAATTCGGCGTGCCACGCCAGATCGTATCGTTCGTAATGCCAACGGGTTACAGTTTCAACCTTGATGGTTCAACCTTGTACCTCGCGCTCGCGACCGTGTTCGTTGCGCAGGCGACGGGTACCGAAATGTCGATCGGGCAGCAATTCACAATGGTGTTGCTGCTGATGCTTACGAGCAAAGGCGTGGCCGGTATCCCGCGGGCTACTTTGGTGATATTGTTGGGCGCGATCGCTAACTTTGGCATGCCCGAATGGCCCGTATTGCTAATCATGGGGATCGACGAACTGATGGATATGGCACGTACCTCGGTGAACGTGACCGGTAACTGTCTGGCGACTGCTGTCATTGCCCGTTGGGAAGGCGAGCTCGATGATGAGAAAATGCACAATTCGGACAAAGTTGTGGAAGAACCCGCAGCTACCGAAGTATAATCCAGTTATTTTCAGAGTAAATTTTTATGCTGACCCTTTACGGAATCCCTAATTGCGATACCATTAAAAAAGCCCGCACCTGGCTCGATAAAAACAAGGTGGCCTACCAGTTTTACGATTACAGAAAGGACGGCATCAGCCCGGAAAAAGTAAGCAGCTGGTTCAGCGAATTTCCATGGGATAAGGTTCTGAACAAGGCCTCCACGACCTGGAAGGAGCTTAGCGAAGAGGAAAAAGCGAAAGTAACCGACGCGAAATCGGCTGCAAAACTGCTGTCATCAAATCCAACGGCCATTAAACGTCCGGTGATCGAGGACGAAAACGGCAAGGCCCTGACGCTGGGTTACAACGAAAAAATTTACCAAGAAACCTACCTCAAATAGGTTTCACACAAACGATCACGACTTTCGATTGATCGGCAAGGGTGGTGGCGAACAGGTAATGATCGCCACCATCTTTGATTTTCCACTTCTTCCTTAATTCCTCGGGTTTTGCGGGAAAATTGCGGGTGGTGATGTTCGCTTTATCTCCGGGGATATGCTGTGAAATTTCCCGGATATCGGGTTTGCAGACGGCCATGATCCTGAAACCCCGGCCGGGGAAGTTATCCACATATTCTTCCGAAGTGTATAGCTGGCTGTGCATGGCCAGTTTCTGCACGTTGAAGCGTGCGCAAAGCGTTTTGAATGCACCCGCTTTCAGCACCGCGGCGTGAGGTTCATACAAGTAGCCCAGTGGTTTGGAATAACTCACTAAGGCATTACGCTCCTCTTCACGGTCGAAATCGAGCTGATGAATGGGTCGGCCGGTTGCGTCTATAATGCGGACTTTGATTTTGAAATCCTGCTCCTGCGTTTCGCGGTCGAGTACAAAGAGTAGTTCCTTGCATTCCTGCTCGTAGCCCATCACGTGCACCTCTTTCAGTTTTTGGAGCTCTTTCGAAGCCAGGTCGATGTCAAGCAGGGGAGAGGTTTTGATTAAAATGTTTGGGGCTGCATTTAAAAGTAACGCTGCATTACCGGCAACGTCGGGCGTGCAATCGGCCAGTCGCACTACTTTTTCCTTGTTGGCGTCGCGGCGGGCAGGGTCGGCGTAGAGCCAGTCGGCGATGAGGCCGTCCTGCAATGCGGTTAGGGATTCCGCCGAGTGTACATGTATACGTGTGGCGCCCAGCTGTGCGAAGTTGTACGCGGCCGTGGATGCGACCTGGGGTTGTTGTTCGAAATAGTGGGTTTCGGTAAAGCTGCGGCTCATGTAGTAGCAGTCGATGCCCATACCGCCGGTGATGTCGATCAGCGTTTTTCCGGAAACAATACCGGCCTTGTAATGTGCCGTGGCTTCCGATGAGCATTGTTCCACCGATAGTGCAGGCGGAAATATCAGGTTCTCATCGGCCGACCATTCCGGCAGTTTTTTCAGCGCTTTCTGCCGCGACTGAATCTGGCCCGCGAGCTTCTTCACGTCCAATCCCCTGAACTTGCCGGCTTTCAGGATCAGCTCGCCCGGATTGTCGTGCAAATGTTCGCGGATAAATGCGATTTCTGCTTCCGTTAATCCATTGTGTGCACTGCTTTCCGAAGCCATTTCTTGCCAGTTGCTCATTTGTTCAATTAATTCGTAGCCCGAAAGTACATCTTTTTACT
>DATMSL010000844.1:0-10638 GCA_035565435.1 Dyadobacter sp.
TTTCAGGTTAATCGTCACCCCGTTGCGGCTTTTGCCGTTCAATACCGTTTCAAATTTCTTCCAGCGGCGCAGGTCGTAGAAACGCTTGCCTTCGAATGCAAGCTCCACTTGGCGCTCGTGCAAAATAGCTTCAAACATTTCCGCACGGGTCATTTTTGGGTTCAAACCATAAAAACCATCCGCACCCGGTTCGATCCCGGCACGCTTGCGAAGCTCGGTCAACTGCGCATAGGCTTCGTCCAGCCTGTTCACGCCGCAGGCAGCTTCTGCAAAATTGAGCATTACCTCGGCATACCGCATTTCGATCCAGTCGGTACCGGCATTGGCGACTGCGCCCTGCGCAAGGTTCGGGTCAATGGCTTTGCGGCAATAGAAGCCGGTTGAAGTGGCTTTTTGTTCGACGGTTTTATTGTTTACAAAATAAGTCCACAAACGGTAGTTCGGGTTGCCATTAATAGCCCAGGTAGCGCCGTTGAATGCGATAGTCTGATTGAAACGCGGATCGCGGTTTTTATAGAACAGCTGCGCGTCGTAGCCCGACCCCTTTTCTTCGATGTTCTTGCCATTCTTCATCGGAAATGCCTGCGTAATTTCCCAGGTAGGCTGGTTGGAACCACCACCCGTACCCAGGTATGAAGGGCGCGTGCCATTGTCCCAGGTCATGTTCTTGTTGATCTGATCACCCACCTTATTATTGTAGCAGGCCACCCAAACCGCCTCAGGGTTATTCACCTCCTGGAACCACAGGTCGCTGAAACTGCTATGGAGCTTGAAACCATTTGCCGAAAGCAATTCGATCGCTTTTTTGTTGGCATCATAAGCCGCCTGCCAGCGCTCGGCGAGGTCGGTGGGGTTATGTTGCGGGCTGGCATAATGCAGGAGAATGCGGCCTTTGAAACCGGCGGCTGCACCGCTGGTAATGCGCCCCCAATCGTTGGTGTTGCTCCAACGGCCGGGCAGGCTGGCAATGCTGTAATCGAGATCTTTCACGATAAGCGCAATGCTCTCGGAAGTACTGCTGCGCGGAATAGCAGCCTCTTCCTTGGCCTCTTCACCCACCCCTTCGAGGGGTTCGAGCACCATGGGCACACCGCCGTATAGCTGCACGAGGTCCCAGTAGCGGAACGCACGGAAGAATGTCACCTGCCCCATCAGGCGCTTTTTGGCATCCTCACTCAAACCACCAGCCGGCAATTTGGTCAGAAACTGGTTGATGGAGCGTATTTTGCCATAATTATTGGTCGCATTCACGCCGATCCCGAAATCCTGCACGGTATTCACCTGCACGGTACCTTCGAAAAACCGGGTTTCACCGCCGATCTCGTCGGTGCATTTCAGGAAATCGCCGGTAGGCCAGGTAGGCAGGTTTTGGTCATACACATAATCCACGTAGCCTTTTGCCAGCAGGGTGTCGTTGAAAACCTGCTCCTCGTTGAAGGCTGAAAGGTCGGTTTTGTCGAGTATATTTTCGCAACCCGTCAGCGCAAGGCCAAGAAATGCTGCTATTATCCAATGCTTTTTCATCGCTGTACCGATTTTTAGAGTGTAAGGTTTAGTCCCAATGACCACGTGCGCATTTGCGGGTACACGTTATAGGCGCCCGAGGCAGCCTTATAGTCGTAGGGGTTGAAGAAAGTGATCGGGTTCATGCCCACGCCGATGATTTTCGCCGAGCTGATTCCCAATCTTTTAGCCACATTCTGGCTAAGCTGATACGATACATTGAGGCTACGCATATTGAATGCAAATGCATTGCGGAACCAGAATGACGACACCATGGAGTACGTGTCTTCCCAATAAGGGTCGGGATATTTTGCATTCGGGTTTTCGGGCGTGTAATGGTCTGCCCAGAAAACGGGGCGTGAAACATCTTTCGCGGCTTTCTTGCGCGCGTCGCCATCCACGAGCCCCTGCCCGCCGAACGAACCAGCCGTTACCACATCCACTTTAAATCCTTTGAACCCGAAACCGAACGACAGACCGAACGTGTAATGGTTGTTCTCCTTTTTGGTCAGGTACTCCTGGTCGTCCTCGGTGATTTTGCCATCAGGCGCGGCATAGGTGCCGTCGGTCTGGCGCGGACCGCGGATATCCTGGTAATAGAGCATGCCCGGTTTCGGCGCGTAACCCATGATGGTATAATCCGGATTCTTTTCGAGGTAGCGGTCCACCTCTTCCTGCGAACGGAACATGCCCAGGTAGCGGTAGCCCTGCAAGCCGCGGTCGCTCGACCGGCCTGTTGGATCCTGCCAGCTGCCGCGGTTGGTGGCAGCGACGTCCACAAGGATATTCTTGTTGTCGCTCCAAGCGAGGAACGCGCCGATGTTGTAGTCGATGTTCTTGCCGATACGGTCGCTCCAACCGGTTGCAAATTCCAGACCGAAAGAGTTCACCGTTTCATAGTTTTCTGCCGGCATGACCGAACCGATCGTAAGCGGTACGGACGAGGCAAGCGTGGTCAGCAAATTGTAACCGTGGTCGTGGTAGGCATCGATGGTCGTCGACAGGCGGTTGTTCAGGAACGCCGCGTCGATACCTACATTCTTTTTAGTCACATCATCCCAGCGGCCGAAGTAGTTAGGCAGCTTTTCGAGCTTGATACCCACTGTGCGATCGCTGTTACCGCCGAACACCGCGCCATTCGAAGCCTGCGGGGTGTAGCGTTGCAGCCATTGCCAGGCAGCGGTGCGGTCGCCGCCCAGGAAGCCGATCGACGCACGCAGTTTCAGGTTGTTGATGAAAGGTAATTTTTCACGGAAAAAACGTTCTTCGGACATCACCCACCCTGCCGAAAGCTGCGGGAATGTGCCCCAGCGGTATTCAGGTGCGAATTTTGTGGAAGCGTCGCGGCGGAACGAAACCTCGAACAAATAACGGTCGGCGAAAGAGTAGTTCAAACGGCCCACATAAGAAAGGATGCCGCTCTCGTTTGCTGCGTTCGGGCCAATGTCTTTCGCACCGAATGCCGACATCAGGTAATCGTTACCACCTTCGAAAATGCCTTCCTTCATTGTGGCAATGCTTTCGGTATAAATCTCCGATTGCTCCACCAGCGCCAATGCACTTACCGAATGCCGGCCGAAATCGCGGGCGTAGCTCAGGTTGAAGTTCAGCTGATAGCCGTCGGTGTAGCCGGGGTTAAAGCGCAGGCGGTCGCCGTTGTTCAAGCGCGTCGGTGCATTGGGTGTACCACCGAAAATGTGCTTGTTTTCACCCAGCATCGAGAAACCGTATACTTTATAATAGGTGCCGAACTGCTTGCCCCAGTCGTTGCCGAGATTCTTATTGTAGACCGTACGGAGTTTCAGGCCACGGATGAAAGGCACATTGTATTCAAGGTACGCGTTGACATTCAGTACCACATTGCGAGAGCGGGTGTAGTTGTTGAGCTTTTGGGCTTCAAAGAAATGGAAACCTGTTGCGCCCGAACCGCCCGGCAGCAATACCGGCAGACCGTCCACATATGGCGGGATGAACTGCGGCGTGTTGAGCAGGTTCGTTACGTCTTTTTCCACATTCTCGCCCCCTTGTTTGAGGTAAAACAGCTTGTTGTCGGACAAGTTACCGCTTACACCCAATCCTACTTTAATATGCTTCGTCACGTTCACGTCCGTACTCGCGCGAAAATTCCATTTCTTATAGCTGATATTGTCGACATTCCCGTTCTGAGCGAAATAAGTAGCGCCCGCAAAGAAGGTCGCCCGCTCGGTACCGCCACTGATATTCACCGCGTGACGGGTATTCAGCGAAGGCTTCCAGGCCATGTCGAACCAGTTATGGTTGTTGTTTTTGAAATATTCGAGCTCGTCGGGCGAGTAATATTCCGGATCATTGGGCGCCAGGCCACGGCTGCGGTTGAAGTCGTTCAGATAAGTAGCCAGCTGGACGCCGTTCATCATTTTGGATTTATAAGCCGCATCCGAGACGCCCACGGTGGTAGTATAGCTTACTGTTGGCTTACCTGCCTTCCCACGCTTCGTACGTACAACCACCACGCCCAATGCTGCACGTGCCCCGTACACTGCAGCCGCACCATCTTTCAGAATCGACAGATTTTCGATCTCGGAAGCATCCAGCAGCTGGAAATCCGCTTCCGAACGGATCACGTCGTCGATAATATAAAGCGGCGAGTTACTGCCGCCGTCTTTGGAAGCTTTCGTAGGGTTACGGATCACGATAGACGCAGGCGTACCCGGCCGCGCCGTACCGCCCGAAATGTTGACACCCGGCAGCTTGCCGACCAATGCAGATGAAATATCACCCACGGGCAGTTCGTCGACATCCTTCATTTTAACAGTCGCGACAGCGCCGGTAAGGTGTGAGCGCTTTTGCTCCCCGTAACCCACCACCACCACATCTTCGAGTGCCTTCACATCCGGTTCGAGCACCACCGTGAGCGAGCCCCGGTTGGCCACGTCGATCGTCTGTTTCACAAACCCGACGTAACTGATAATCACGTTAGCGCCGCTTTCCGGCACATTCAATGCAAATTTTCCCTCGGCGTCGGTAGCCGTTCCCGAGTTAGTCCCCGAAATCAGAATCGAAACCCCTGGCATCGGTTCCTTCGAAACGCCATCGATCACAACCCCTTTCAGTACGCGGTTCTGCGCATGAGCAGCCAAAGCCGCCAGCAGCAGGGTGAAGATGAGTAGAAGTGGTTTTCTCATGTAATTGAGTCATTTAGAATATAACTATTTCAAGACAGTCGCCGGTTTTCATTGATAAAGTCCAATTGAAACCACGATCAAGTCTATTTAAGCCCACTATCTCAGCCAAGCATTTCGCCAGATTTATTTCTGCACACGATACCGGGAACGTTTGCAGTGGGTAGTAGGAATACTACTCAATGATAAGTTAGTGTAAAATAGACACATTTTCGATTATTTGCTTTTGAGCAAAATTTGAAAAACAATCGAAGTATATATTGCACTATTCAAATACTCGATCGCTACCATTGCTGTCTTGATCGCAACGGTTTGAAAGCGCTCCGAATCGACAAAAAGGCATAAACGTCTTATCAAGAATCGGTATAAATCCAAATTTCTATCCCTACGGCACAAAAAGCCTACAAGCCGTTGAATCCGTCCCGGAAGCTGTGTATGTTTGAATGTGCGCTACTTAGAAGGGTTATGGTGAAGCAAAAAGTCTATCGAAAACACATACAACTTACTGAATTTCAAATCAAAAGATTATACGAACTCAGCGAGTTCGACGGGGTCGACCCGGCCGAGCATGCTATGCGTGCCATCGACGCCTATCTGAAAAGTAAGAAGACCGACCTGCCGTTGAAAAGTCAGGCACCAATCCGTCCAAAAGTAAAAGATCAAAGCAACGATCCGCAGATTGAAGGTGCGGTATGGGTGTCAGGGACCGTGAACCAGTACGAGTTTTCGGCATTGATTCTGAAAACACCGGCCAAAACGGCCATGGAAAAAGGCCGCATTTCCAAACTATCCATCTGGGATCCGGCGGTCAGGAAAGCGACCAACAACTTCATCGGTGCCTGCATCGTCAATTACGACCGCGGTTGGGATATCCGTCCGAGCCGTCGTGCGGAAATCTACTACCACCCTGTAAAGGCAATGCTCGACGAATTCATCGCCACACATTAAGCGTGTCTTTTAGCCGGGGGCACCTAGCTGGGGGCGCCTAGCCGGCCGCGCCTAGCCGCTCAATAAGAAGGTGATTTACCTGTCATAAGGCAACGCTTCGGGTAGCTAACTTGGCGGCATGAAAACAATCACCCTCGTAAGCTGGTGTCTTCTGGGCCTCTACACGGTAATACTTATCGGGTTGCTGTTGTTTGCCCGGTCGGGTTCCTCCGACGACCGCATCGCCAGCGGCTACGTGATCATGCTGTTTATTCCGCTGGGCATTCTGGCGGCCATTAACCTGCTGCCATTCCCGTTTACGCGTATTATGGTGCTGGTACTCAGCGTTGCACCCGCCGTGATGGCCGTAATTATGCTGATCGCCTCGCCGATCATTCAGAAATGGCGCAGTGCCAGCTGGGCCGACGAGGACACCGCACGTGCCAACGGCTCCTATTATTTCAAAGATGCGCCCCGGCAAAAACTCGCCGCAGCGATTGCAGCACTTAACGCCGAACAACTTAACACAGACCTAGCCCAGCCTGTGCCAGAGCTTAATCAAACCGGCCGCGAAGACGTTACGCTGCTCGATTTCGTGGCCCTGCAAGGCTTTGAGGCCGATCCGGCGCGATTGATAGCTTGTTTCGACGTGCTTCTGAAAAACGGCGCCCGAATCGACAACGGCGATCCGACGCATTCCCCCACGCATTTCAGGGTAATCGACTACGATCCTGCCATATTGAAATGGTTCCTCGAACATGGTGCCGATGCGAACGCCCGCGAAGCCGGAACCGGAACGCCCATTCTTTTCCAGGCCATTCACCGCGACAGGTCCGATTCGACCAAGACAGAGAAAGTCCGGCTGCTGCTCGAACACGGTGCCGACCCCAATACCATCCCGCCCCAGCAGGACGAGCGTGTGATTGTCACGTCCATGCTCCTGTCGGCAGCCAGCGCAGAAGCCTGGGACATTTGCAATGTCATGCTCGAACACGGAGCCGATCCTCATTACAAAACACAAAGCGGCTGGGATATTTTTCAGGCAGCAGATTACCAGTCGAAGCAATTCAAGAGCTGGGGACAAACCCCGCCCTCTGGTTTTACAAAACTCGCGGAACGCCTGGCGACCGTCAATGCGAACGGAGATAAAAATACGCGGCAATGAATGCGATAATCGCGGCGATAGGTCCCAATACGAATGCCGCGGTCATGGTAGCCTCCATCGACTTATCGTGGGTATTCGACGACAATTTATTGATCAGGAAATATCCACCAACCGCCGCGACTACATAAGCCGCCACTGCAATAAGCAGGGAAAGAAAGAAAGTTTTCATCAAAAGTAAGTTTAGGTTATCCGGGACCCGGCACCTAAATTTACTAATCCACCCGCTATCCCACATTGAAAAAATGGTACAACCTGACGACTTTTTATTTGCCGACGTTGAAAAGGTAAACCGGATACCGATCGTCAGAACTGTGCTGGAAGTAATATGCCGTTCGACGGGTATGGGGTTTGCCGGCGTGGCGCGTGTGACGGAGGACCGCTGGGTCGCGTGCAGTGTGCAGGATGAAACAGGCTTCGGGCTGAAACCCGGCGAGGAGCTGGAAATCGGGACAACGATCTGCAATGAAATCCGCGACAGCGGACAAGCCGTGGTGATCGATCATGTGGACGAAAACGAATTTTATGCCGGGCACCCTACGCCCAGGATTTATGGTTTCAAAAGCTATATTTCCCTTCCGATCAGGTTAAAGAGCGGGGAGTTTTTTGGGACACTCTTCGCCATCGACCCGAAACCGAACCAGCTGCAAAACCCACGCGTGATCGGGATGTTCCACCTTTTTGCCGAATTGCTGGCCTTTCACCTCGACAGCCTTTCGCTCATGGAACGCACACGCACAGCCATGCACGACCTGGCCGCCCAATTGCTCGTGTCGGACGATGAAAACAGGCAGTACCGCCATATTTCGAGCCATAATTTGCAGGAACCGCTTCGCAAGCTGCGGGTTTTCAGCGATATGCTGGTGAATGCATCCGATCGCCACGAAGCCGAAAAGGCTAAGGACCTGGCTGTAAAGATTCGCAGCAGCGCCCGGCAGTTTTCGATGATGATCAAGGACTTATCCGACTTCTCCGAACCGAACAGCAGCAATGCATTTACACATGTTCACCTGGATCACGTGCTGGCCGACGTTACCACGCAGCTGATGTCGCAAATCGAACGGAGGAATATCATCGTCGAAACCGACCGGCTGCCTTCCATCAAGGCTATCCCGGAGCAAATGGAGCAGCTCTTTTTCCAGTTGCTCGACAATGCGGTCAAGTTCGCAGGCCACGAAAACCCGCCGCGCATCCGCATTACCAGCCGTGAGCTGGCACTGCACGAAATCGATGACCTGCTGCCCGAGCCGCTTCAAATGGCTTACCTGGAAATCAGGATAGCGGATAATGGCATCGGAATAGAAGATTCCCAACTGGAAAAAGTGTTCGATACTTTTGCCCGCCTGCCTACCGGCTCATTCAGGCAGGGCGAGGGCGTCGGGCTGGCCTATTGCCGCAAAATCGTGCGAAACCACAAGGGTGTCATCAAAGCGGAAGTCAATCCCGGAAAGGGCACGACATTTGTGATCCTATTGCCATTGTTCTATTAAACTCCTGGTCAATTATGAAAATCGCTACTTACAACGTCAATGGAGTGAATGGCAGATTGCCCGTGTTGCTGCGCTGGCTGGCTGAAACTGCACCTGATATCGTGTGCTTGCAGGAATTAAAGGCACCGCAGGAGAAATTCCCCGAACAGGCAATTCTGGATGCCGGCTACAAGGCCATCTGGCACGGACAAAAGAGCTGGAACGGCGTAGCAATTCTTTCCAGGGGTGAACTTCCACACGAAATCCGTCGCACGCTCCCGGGCGACCCGGAAGACGTCCATAGCC
This sequence comes from Dyadobacter sp., assembly GCA_035565435.1. Lineage (GTDB taxonomy): Bacteria > Bacteroidota > Bacteroidia > Cytophagales > Spirosomataceae > Dyadobacter. The sequence goes on from DATMSL010000844.1 coordinate 8,529, forward strand.
GCTACATCGAGGCCGAAATCGGCGGATTAACGATCGGTGGATTATACCTGCCGAACGGCAACCCGGCGCCGGGCCCGAAATTCGACTACAAACTACGCTGGTTCGATCGCCTCCATACGCATGCAGAAAGCCTCCTGGCAGCTGACAAGCCTGTGCTGCTCACCGGCGACTTCAATGTGATGCCCACCGAACTTGACGTTTACAAGCCCGAAAGTTGGGTCGACGACGCACTTTTCCGACCCGAAACCCGTGCAGCATTTGCCAAATTGACTGCTCAGGGCTGGACCGACGCGATCCGGACATTATACCCCAATGAAAAGATATACACCTTCTGGGATTACTTCCGGAATGCCTTCGCACGCAATGCCGGCCTGCGCATCGATCATTTCCTGCTCAGCCCGCATCTCGCACCCAGGCTTACAGGTGCGGGTGTGGACAAGCAGGTACGCGGTTGGGAAAAGACCAGCGACCACGCGCCGGTATGGATCGAATTAAAAGATTAAACCCACCTCTGCCAACCTTCCTACTCATGATAAACAAAATGGCCCTTTCCCTCCTCGCCCTGCTAGCGGCCTGTCCGTATTTCGCTCATTCACAAGAACAAAAAGTGTTTAAGGTGAAGGCTGGCGAATTTCCCGACAAGGTAATACCCTATGCCGACCGTTACCAGTTCAGCCAGTTCACAACCGGCAAAGCGGAGTTCATCGGCGGACGAGACTCCCAGGCACGTTTCAACTACAACTATATCGGCGGGCATATCCTCTTTGTCGACCCAAAACTGGATACCCTGGAAATCATCGATAAGGCCCTCCTGAAAAACATCACGATCGGAGAAAAGTCGTACCGGTTCGACAAGCGTTTCGGATACGCCGAGGTATTAAGCAGTTACAGTCGGGCAACTTTGGGCAAACGGGAAGTGCTGGCCAGGATAGGCACTGAAAAAGGCGGGCCATACGGCATTTCCTACACCGCGTCGTCCGTCACGACCTACCGCTCCTATTCCAGCGACCAGGCGCAAACCACCAAAAAACTCAACACCAATGCAGAAGGTGTATTCACCTACCGCACAGCCCATTACCTGATCGACAACAATAACCGCTTCTACATTCCTACTGCCGGGAACATCAGGAAGCTTTACCCGGCAAACAGAAAGCAGATCGACCAGTATTTACGCGAGAATCCCGTCGATTTTGGGAAAGAGCAAGACCTCACGCGACTGCTTGATTATTGTGATAAATTAACAAAATAGTTTCGTCGCAACACTTTACACAGCATTTGTGTCTCTTGGTAGACAAACTTAAACCGCTCGTTTATGAGAAAGCTCCTGCCTGTTATCGTTCTCTTTCTGGTGTTCAGTTGCTGGCCTCCGGGCATGGACCCGGACAGAAAAGATGGCAAGTTCCTTTCAGATGTCGTTAACCTGGAAGACTTTAACTCTGAGTACGACGATTACAATTCCTCTCTGCCACTTAACAAGCATGGTAATGCATATCTTGTATTTTCTTCGAAAAGAGACCGGAAAGACCTCCTAAACCTGGTACACACACGCGCCTATATGGATTATGACAAGCGATTGAGTCTAAAAAAAGGCTTAAAGCCAACGGTCAGTGTATATTCCCGTGACATTTACAGTGATGCCGGGCAACTGGTAGACAAGGCAAACGGCAATTTCAATGTCTACGGCCCCAGAATCATCTCACTTCGGGATGACTTTAACTTTTTCGGTGATGCGAAAGATGATCTGTTCCTTTTCTATGCCGACGACTCTTCGGGCAAAATGGATATCAAGTACGTTGAGCGCGGTACTTCGGGGCCTAAACCGGTCGAATATCTCAACTCTCCGGCAAATGATGCCTACCCTAGCTTTTCCTGGATGGGCGATCGCCTGTACTTTTGTTCCGACCGCGGGGGCAACTTCGATATTTACGAAGTGAAAATCCCCCGCAAGGAAACAGAGCATATTACGATAGAAAGCCTGGTTGCGCCCGCCCAATACGAGCTGAGAAAAGTCGAAGAACTTTCGGGTCCATACAACGACAAATGCCCTTACATCCAGGACGACATGATGGTTTTCGTTTCCGACCGCCCCGGCGGACAGGGAGGCGAAGAC
>DATMSL010000845.1:0-12258 GCA_035565435.1 Dyadobacter sp.
AGGGAACTTGACATATGTGAAAGTTCCCTGATTTTTTGCGGAAAAAACAAGAACTTACCGGGACGTCAGGATGGCGTTTCACAGCTACAAAAATCAAATATTCTATGCTCTTTAATATAGTTACCAAGACTATAACCTTACCGGACGGCAGGGAAATCACAATTGAAACAGGAAAATTAGCGAAGCAAGCCGACGGATCGGTGGTTGTCAGACTGGGTAATACCATGCTGTTGGCAACGGTTGTTGCTAATAAGGATATTAAGGAAGGTCTCGACTTCCTGCCATTGTCTGTTGACTATCAGGAGAAATTTGCGTCTGCGGGACGTATTCCGGGAAGTTTCCAGCGCCGCGAGGGCAAATTGTCCGATCACGAGGTATTGATCAGCCGTCTGGTTGACCGCGTTTTGCGCCCATTATTTCCGGACGATTACCATGCAGAAGTACAAGTAAACATTCTTTTGATCTCGGCCGACGCAGAAGCATTGCCTGATGCACTTGCTGCATTGGCCGCATCCGCTGCATTGGCTGCATCGGATATTCCTTTCGGCGGACCGGTTTCAGAAGTTCGCGTTGCGAAAATCAATGGCGAATATGTGATCAACCCTGGCAACACTGCATTGCAAGATGCAACCCTTGACCTGATGGTAGGCGCGACGTATAATGACATCGCGATGGTGGAAGGTGAAATGAGCGAAGTTTCCGAAGAGGAAGTGATCGAAGCATTGAAAATCGCACACGAAGCTATCAAAACCCAATGCCTTGCTTTGAAAGAATTCGAAGCGGCGGTTGGCAAGACTGAGAAAAGAGAATACGTAGGGGATCCCGCGGACGAGTTGCTCGAAGCACGCATTCGTGCATTCGCTTATCCTAAAATATATGCTGTTGCACAGCAGGGGTCTACCAACAAAACTGTCAGAAAAGAAGGTTTCAAAGCTGTTTGGGAGGAATTCAAAACCACTATCACCGAAGAAGAGGCAGCGGAATTCAACGAAGGTTTGGCGAAACGTTATTTCAACGACCTCGTTTGGGAAGGCTCACGCCGGTTGGTACTGGACGAAAGAATCCGTCTCGATGGCCGTAAACTCGACCAGGTAAGACCTATCGCTTCGGAAGTGGATTACCTGCCGAATGCACACGGTTCTGCATTGTTCACGCGTGGTGAAACACAATCGTTGACCACCGTTACGCTTGGTACCAAGCAGGACGAGCAGATCGTCGACACCCCGTTGAAATACGGTTATAGCAAATTCCTTTTGCACTACAACTTCCCTGGTTTCTCAACCGGCGAAGTAAAGCCTAACCGCGGTCCTGGCCGTCGTGAAGTAGGTCACGGTAACCTTGCATTGCGCGCATTGAAAAAAGTGCTTCCTCCTGAGGCTGACAACCCATATACTATCCGTATCGTTTCTGATATCCTCGAATCCAACGGTTCGTCTTCTATGGCGACAGTTTGTGCAGGATCGCTTGCATTGATGGACTCAGGTCTGAAAATCAAAGCGCCGGTATCGGGTATCGCCATGGGCCTTATCTCCGACGAAGCAACCGGTAAATATGCGGTGCTTTCAGATATCCTCGGTGACGAAGATCACCTGGGTGATATGGACTTCAAAGTAACCGGAACCGCGGAAGGTATTACTGCGTGCCAGATGGATATGAAGGTAAATGGCCTTTCATTTGAAGTGTTGACAGAAGCATTGATGCAAGCCAAAGCGGGCCGTCTGCACATCCTCGGTGAGATGAACAAAACCATTACCGAAAGCCGTGCTGACCTGAAACCTCACACACCACGTGCGATCGTGATCAAAATTGATCGCGAGATGATCGGTGCGGTGATCGGACCAGGCGGAAAAGTGGTTCAGGACATTCAAAAAGAGTCCGGCGCAACGATCTCTATCGAAGAGAAAGATGGCGCAGGCTTCGTAAGTATATTCTCTGCCGATAAGTCTTCCATGGATAAGGCAGTTGCACGGGTTAAAGGTATCATTCTGGTCCCTGAAATCGGTGAAATCTATACCGGTAAAGTTAAGTCGATCATGCCTTTCGGAGCATTCGTTGAATTCCTCCCTGGCAAAGACGGTTTGTTGCACATTTCCGAGATCAAGTGGGAGCGCCTCGAAAAAATGGATGGCGTTCTGGAAGTAGGGGAAGAGGTGCAGGTGAAGCTCGTCGAAATCGATAAGAAAACCGGCAAATACCGCCTTTCACGCAAAGTATTGTTACCAAAGCCTGAGAACAAAAAAGATTAATTGAGTGTTCTAACAGGTAGGAACGGTAAAAACGTCGTTATATAACATACTTAATAAAGACATAGATGAGACAGCTAAAGATCAGTAAGCAAATTACCAACCGTGAAAGTCAATCATTAGATAAATATTTGCAGGAGATCGGTAAGGTGGATTTGCTAACGCCGGATGAGGAGGTGACGTTAGCTCAGAAAATCAGGGATGGAGACCAGCTGGCTTTGGAACGTTTGACCAAAGCGAACCTGCGTTTCGTGGTGTCCGTAGCAAAGCAATATCAAAATCAAGGCTTGTCGTTGGGTGACCTGATCAACGAGGGTAACCTCGGTCTGATCAAGGCAGCACAGCGTTTTGACGAAACAAGAGGTTTTAAATTCATTTCATACGCGGTTTGGTGGATTCGTCAGTCGATCCTGCAAGCTTTGGCGGAACAATCACGTATCGTGCGTTTACCCCTCAACCGTGTAGGTTCTTTGAATAAAATTTCAAAAACTTTCTCTGAGCTGGAACAGCGTTTCGAGCGCGAACCATCGCCCGAGGAGTTGGCGGAAGTACTGGAAATCTCTTCTTCCGAAGTAGTGGACACGATGAAAATCTCCGGTCGCCACGTTTCAATGGACGCTCCATTCGTACAAGGCGAGGAAAACAGCCTTTTGGACGTTCTGGAAAACGACCTGGAAGACAAACCGGATTCCGGCCTCGTGAACGAATCGCTCCGCAAAGAAGTACAACGCGCATTGTGCACGCTTACACAACGTGAAGCGGACGTAATTGCCCTGTATTTCGGCCTGAATGGCGAGCATGCGATGACTTTGGAAGAGATCGGGGAGAAGTTCAACCTTACCCGCGAGCGCGTGCGCCAGATCAAGGAAAAAGCGATCCGCAGATTGCGTCATGTTTCCAGAAGCAAAGCTTTGAAAACCTATTTGGGTTAATGCATATTCAAATGCAAACCTTCTAATTACTTTAAATAGCCTCTTTCGGGAGGCTATTTTCATTTATAATATGGCTATTTTACAACCTTTGATCGACCTGGCCGAGATCTGCTACCAGCAGGGAATCCGCCACGTCGTAATTTCTCCCGGCTCTCGCAGCGCCGCGCTCACGCTCGCATTCGCGCGTCACGGGGGCTTCCAGGCGCACGTATGCATAGACGAGCGCTCGGCAGGCTTCATCGCCCTCGGAATGGCCCAGCAAATCGATTCTCCGGTGGTTTTAATATGCACGTCGGGCAGTGCGGCTTATAACTTCGCTCCGGCCGTTTCTGAGGCGTTTTTTCAGCAAATTCCACTACTCATTCTCACGGCAGACCGGCCGAAAGAATGGCAGCATCAATATGATGGTCAGACGATCTACCAGACAGGTATTTTCGGCCAGCATGTGAAGCGTTCCTTCGAAGTGTCGCCCGATTACCAGCATTCCGACGTACAATGGGCGATCAACCGCATCGCCAACGAGGCCATTAACCTGGCTTCCGTAGCACCGAGCGGCCCGGTACATATAAATGTGCCCATTCGCGAGCCGTTTTACCCGTCGGTGGAAGAAGATTTCAGCATTTCACGTGAGGTAAGGATTATCAAAAGGCAGGAAAATGACATTGTATGGCCGCAAACGTTCTGGGAAGAGCTGTTGGATGAATGGGAGAGTGCCCCTAAAATCCTAATTGCAGGCGGCCAGAACAAGCCGGACGCCTCATTGAATGCAGTACTAAGCCGTATTGCCGAAGAATGGCAAATTCCGGTGCTCGGCGATTGCATTGCCAACTTGTCCGGTAGCGAATTCATCCGCCACCACGACTTGTTTCTGGGTAAAAAAGATGCCGAAAATCTGCGACCCGATTTGCTGATCACGTTCGGAATGTCGTTCCTTTCGAAGGAGTTCAAGCAGTTTATCCGCAAAAATCCGCCCCGCTACCATTGGAACGTCAGCGAAGATGCCTTCCTGGCCGATCCGTTTCAGTCGGTAACGAGGGATATTTCAGGAAAAGCGGTTTCATTGTTGGAGAATCTGTTTGAAAAACTTGATTATCAGTCTTTTGTTGAGAATTCAGATTTGGGACATGACACGGCATTTCATACATTGTGGCTGGAAAACGAACGAAATGCCTGTCAAAAGAAGCATGAAAGCCTGAAAAATCTATCAATGTTCAGTGATTTAACTTTGTTAGATATTATATTTAAGGTAATAAATAATGGTTTTCAGTTACATATTGCCAACAGCATGTCTGTGCGGTACGCCAATGTGCTGGCGACGGAAAATGAATGGTCGGGCGTGTTTGCGAACAGGGGAACGAGCGGAATCGATGGGTGCGTGAGCACGGCCATCGGAGCGGCAAGAGTGAATGGGCAACCAACCTTACTGATCGTGGGCGACGTCGCTTTCCTTTATGACCGGAATGGGCTGCTGATCGACAATCTGCCGCAGAATCTGAAAATCGTGGTACTGAACAATGCGGGCGGGAACATATTCCGGATGATCGATGGCCCGGGAAGCTTGCCCGAGCTGGAAACTTTCTTCGAGACGAGGCATTCGTTCTCCGCGCAGCGCACGTGCGAGGATTCAGGAATTGCATATTTCCGTGCTTCTGATTTCTCAGGTATGGACGCTGTCGTGAGGGAATTTTTGAATTTCAACGGGATCGCGTTACTCGAAGGCTTCACCGATCCCGTTGAAAATACCAGAGCCTGGAAGGCGCTCAAACGCGTGTTACATTAGCGACAGTATTTGGCGGCCTCGGCCGTCGCCAGGGAGTCTTTCAGCACGACTCCCTGCTTCCAGATTTTACACGCTTCCGCTGTATTCTTTTGCGCGTAGTAAGCCTGTCCGGCCAACCCGTAGAGCATATCCACAGGCTCGGCAATTTCAATGGCCTTATTGAAGGCATTTAGCGCTTCCGAGACAGCTCCTTTCTGCTGATAATAGATACCCAGGTTGCGCAGCGCATACCCGTTCTTTGGCAGCTTATCCAGCGACTTTTCGATCAGCCCGTGGGCTTCTTCCGGCTTACCGGTTTGCAGCAATGCGTAGGCCTTATTATTGAGCGAATAGGGTTCGGCCGGGTCACGGCCGAGCACTTGGTCGAAATATGCGATGGCTTGGGGCCATTGTTTGTTTTTCGAAGCAATGAGTCCGAGGTTGTTCAGCGCCTGCGGCTGAGTGGGGTCCAGGGCAACGGCTGTTTCAAAATCCAGCCTTGCTTCATTGTAGGAACCCATCCGGTAATACACGGCTCCGCGGTTCACATAAGCTTCGACGTTCGTCTTGTTCAGGCGGAGCGCCGCGTCGTATTCGGGAATGGCCAGGGACGAATTGCCTTGTGCGTCGAGCAGATTGCCTTTCACCAAGTGGAAGCGGGTGGAGTCCTGGTATTGCTTTTCAATCTGCGCCAGATCCTCCTGGGCTTCCTTCAAACGGCCCAAATCGAGCGCTGCTTCCGACCGTACGAGATTTGCCTGTGCCAATGTAGGATCAATGCGGATCGCTTCTGTCAAAATCTCGTAGGCATCTTCACCGCGCCCCAATTTCAACAAAGTTATCCCCTTGTTGAGATAGGCGTCCGAAAAATCTGCATTTTTGGCAATCGCTTCGTCGTAGAGCCTTAATGCTTCGGCATAGTTCTTTTGACCAAGAGCTTGATTGCCTTTCAGAAAAAAATCGGCAGCATCCTTCTTACTCTGGCGGGTACAGTTTAGCAGCGTTAGTACTAAAAATAATAGTTGAATTAAAGTATTGAATTTGAATAACATATAATTAGTAATAGTAAGAACACCAGTTATGAGGTACATCAAGGACATCCCTAACCCTCGCTACAAAATCGGTCTTTACCAATGGAACAGCAAGTACATTATCAAAATTGAATCGGGAATGTACGAGCAAACTTACAAAATCGATGATTACGAAGTAGCGTCGACCGACGAGCTCGAAGCCTGTATGGACGAAGCGTTCACGCAGGCGATCGCCGACCGTTTCGACGCCATGCACGCCGATTTTAATGGTACGCTGATACGCCATAATGTGCTTTTTTAGGCCAGATAGCGTATTTTCGACGCGCGCACGTATACGGTTTTAAAACGCTTTTCGTTAGATAGCAAACTATTTTAAGCGGTAAGTGAGGACCAAAATATTCTTTTGTCAGGATATGGCAGACCACAACAACTTAATTCAAAACTCCACCAACTCAGTATCTATGGTTTTTAAACGCAGCGCCTCCACCATCGGCATGTTTGTATGTGTAGGCGCGTCTTCCGTAGTAGCCCAGAATACGCTAAGTATTACGGAGCCGGAAGCACACTTTCGCAACGGCCTCGAATATTACGCAAAGTCCAATTACGTGGCTGCAAGGCAGGAATTCGGCGAATTCCTGAATTCGCAGGATAAGTTGCTCAGTACGAGCGATTATAATAAGGTTACGGCCGAGTATTATGTGGCTGTCACGGGGCTGTACCTCAATTATCCCGAGGCCGAAGTGCAGGTCGACAGGTTTGTCAAGAACCACGCGGAACACCCCAAGGCCCAGCTTATTTACAGTGATTTGGGTAAATACTATTATGAAGCCGGCAACTACGAAAAAGCCATTACCTACCTCGAAAAAGCCGTAGACCTGCCTGGGGCAGGAGCGGGGAGGCTGGAAAGTACCTATCGGCTGGCTATGTCCTACTATAACACTAAACAGCCCGACCTGGCACTTCCGTTATTCAACCAGGTAAAAAATGAGGTAGGTTTCGAAAATGCGGGCGACGCTTCTTTCTATGCTGGGGTAATCAATTACCAGAAAAACAACTTCGAGGAAGCTTACCAGGATTTCAAGCGGATCGAAGAGCATCCTTATTATAAGAACGAAGCCCCTAACTGGATCATTTCTTCGCTCTACCAGCTCAAAAAGTTCGATGAGCTCCTCGCGTACGGGGAACGTATCCTCGGCGCACAGCGCGGTAATACCAAGCTGGACGATGTAGCATTGTATGTAGCGGAAGTATATTACGAGAAAGGAGACTATGCTAATGCGGTGAAAGCTTACGAGCGCTACAAGCGTATGAGGCCAGGCGCAGTGCCGCCAACGGTAGCTTTGCATTACGGCCACGCCCAGTTCCGCAGCAACAACTTCGAAGGTGCAATTGCCACATTAAAGCCGGTTGGCAATGGCAAGGACTCTGTTTCGCAATATGCTTCATATATACTGGGAATCAGTAACTTAAAGACGACTAATTTAAGTAATGCTTTAACATCATTCGGTAATGCAGCAACATTGGATTTCAACCAGGTGGTGAAGGAGGAAGCGGCTTATAACCATGCAAAAGTGCAGCTCGAACTCGGTAACAACCAGGATGCCGTAAAAGAGCTGAATAACTACATGGCTAAATACCCGGAAAGCAAGCATACCGAAGAAGCGACCGAATTAGTGGCCGAAGGATACGCCAGCGCAAGCAACAGTTCCGCAGCCATAAAGTACATTGAGGAGCTGAAATCACGCAATACTAAAATAAATAGTACCTATCAGAGGCTTACTTACAATCAGGGCGTAACCGATTTCAATGCACAGCGCTACGATCAGGCGATCGAGATGTTTGAGAAGTCGCTGAAATTCCCGGTCGATGTGGAGCTTTACAATTCGGCGTCCTTCTATAAAGCAGAATCAGTTTATGGTTTGAAGCGCGTCGATGAAGCTGCTACATCGTATAACCAGATCGCCAAGAATCCGAAAGCAGGCATTTACGCCAAGAAAAGCCTCTATGCTTTGGGATATATTTATTATAACCAGAAAAAATACAGCCAGGCGCTGCCCTACTTCCGCGATTTTACCAATAACATCGAAGGCATGGAGGCAGATATGATCGAGGACGCACATGCAAGGCTGGCCGACTGTTACCTGGCTGCTAAAAATTACAACGAGGCCATCCGTACTTATGAGCAGGTTGCCGCGAAAGGCAAGGTTGATAAAGATTACGCATTGTTCCAGAAGGCTCGCGCGTATGTGTACATGAACCGCGAGGCCGAAGCGAAACGCCAGTTCGAATTGCTGATTAGTCAATACCCGCAGTCGAAGCATTTGGATAATGCCTATTTCCAGCTCGCTGACATCGACTTCCAGAACCAAAGCTATTCGGCGGCGGTGAAGGGCTTTACCCGGATGATCAACGAGAAACCTAAGAGCACGCTTATCCCGGCTGCGTTGCTGCGTCGGGCGCAATCATACTACAACTTGCAGGTATATGAACAAGCGATCGTCGATTTCCGCAAGATCCTGACCGAATACTCCGACTCACCATCCGCTGAAAGTGCATTGGAAGGTATCCAGGAGAGCTATTCGGCCGTTGGACGTCCGGAAGAGTTTAACCAGGTGCTGGGTGTGGTACGTAAAAACAACCCGGGTAACGAAAAACTGGAAGGTGTGGAGTTCGATAACGTGCGTAACCTGTATTATGCTGAGAAGTACGACAACGCAATTACAGCATTACAGGGTTTCCTGCAAAGTTACCCGGCCAGCAAGCACCAGTATGATGCTACTTATTTTATTGCTTCATCATACGACAAGACTAACCGGGTGAATGAAGCACTTCAATATTACAGTAAAGTGGTTCAACAAAACCGTTCACAGTTTGTTGGCGCAGCGGCGCAGCGTTCGGCTGAGCTGGAAATCGGTCGAGGTAACTTCAATAATGCGGTAACCAGCTTCCGTGTGCTTTCGCGCAACGCCGAGAATAAGAAGGACCAGGCAGCCGCGTGGACGGGCTTAATGGACACCTATTTCACATTGAAAAGCTACGACTCTACGCTCTATTATGCGAAAGAGATCATCAATATGGGCAACATCGTTCCGGCGAGCCTGGGTAAGGCTCAACTTTACCTTGGGAAGGTGCCGTATGAGAAAGGCGATTTGAAGAAAGCCGGTGAAGAGTTCAAGAAAGTTTCGACCACTTCCAAGGACGAATATGGTGCGGAAGCAGCTTACTGGGCAGCGATGGTCCTTTATAAGGAGAAGAAATACAAGGAAGCGGAAACAGCCATTATCGAAATGGGGAAAAATTTCGAGGGATACGACTTCTGGCGTGCCCGCTCGTTCATTTTGCTCGCGGATGTGTACGTGGGCATGAACGAAAAGGTTCAGGCGAAGGCGACGCTTAACTCCATTATCGAGAATTCCGACGATAAAGAGGCGGTTGAAATGGCCAAGGAGAAGTTGAACAAAATTGAAAAGTAACCCGTGAACACGGTTTCATTAAACAGAAAAACCCGTTACCATGACGCATTCCAAGATATTACGTTCCTCGCTGTTTTTGCTGGCACTGGGCTTCTCTTCCCAGTTCGCGATGGCGCAAAAAGGTGAGATTGAAAGCCAGACATACGAAATTTTAAAGGACAAAAGCATAGAATTTGCCCCGGCCGACCGGGTTTTTGACAAAGTACAGCCTGTGAAGGGTGAAACCGGCAAAAAAAAGGTATCGTACCAGATTGTGGATCCGGATATCAATATTGCTTCCCCGAAGCTAACCCCGGCAGTAGCCGCTTCGTCGGACGAGCAGAGCCGCAAGGACGAGCCCGATGTACTGAACAACTACGTGAAAGCGGGTGGCGGTAACTACGGCCGTTTCCTGGGCGAGTTATTTGTAGGGGGAAGGCCGAAGGAGGACCTCGCATATACAGTACAATTGAAGCACCTTTCGGCAGCCAATGGACCGGTAGACGGTAAAAATTCGGCTAATGCAGCCACTGGTTTCAAAATTGGCGGGAAGTATATCCGCGAGAAGTATAAAGTCGATGCAGGCTTCAATTTTGACCGCAAAAACTATTACTTCTATGGTTACAAGCCCCAACCCGAAGGTGTGGTAGTGGATCGCGATACGATCCGGCAGACGCTCAACCAGTTTGGGTTCAATCTGGGCTTTGAAAATACCGATGCTTCGGTACTCGTGGACTACTCCGTGAAAACGAGCCTGAACAGCCTGAAAGACCGTTACAATGCGTCGGAAATCGATTGGGGAACTAACCTGACCGCCTCGGTACCTATTTCGGAAACGTTCTTTGCGCTGCTGGAAGCCGATGCTTACGTATCACAGCGTGTCGATTACTTCACTTATAACCGTAACCTGTTCCGTGTTAAACCTACGTTCAAGTATGTGAACGACATGTTCTCGGTTTCGGCGGGGATTAATGCCGTTAACGAGACGGATAGCCAGCTGGACATTAACCGGACGAAGGCATTTCCGGCCGTGAATCTCGATGTAACACCTATTTCGGGCGTGCACATTTTTGCGGGCTGGAATGGCGATATCGTACGGAATACCCTGAAAAGCATGCTGAGCGAAAACCAGTGGCTTGGACCAAACGTACTCGTGATGAATACCGAAAAAACTTCGGATATCAGCGCAGGTGTTAAAGGAGAAACCGGCGCGGGCATCAACTACGAGGGGAAAGTGGCCTATACTTCCTACCGGAATTTTTATTCGTACAACAACTCGCTATCGGACACCTCTCGTTTCTCGGCTATTTTCGATCCGGGTAAGACCAAAGTGCTGACGATTTCCGCCCAGGCCGGTTATAATTTCAATGAGCTGTTCAAAACATCATTAAAAGCCAATTTCTTCGATTATGCCGTGGATAAGGTGGAAGAACCGTGGCACCGCCCGGACCTTACTTTGAACTGGTTCAATGCCCTTACCATCAGCAAAAAGCTCTTTGTAACGGCAGATTTTTATATGTTGAGAGGCTTGAAAGCGAAAAATTTTCAGACCGGAGAAGTGACCAAACTCCCGGTGATCGCGGATCTGAATCTTAAAATCGACTACCTGTTAACCAGGAACTTCTCTGCATTTGTGAACCTGAACAACGTGTTGGGCAAGAACTACCAGCGGTATCAGTACTACCCGCAACAGGGCCTGAACTTTATTGCGGGATTGTCTTTTTCTTTTTAACTTCGCTCAGTTAACACCAAACTTTGCTTCATGATAGCAGTCGAAACAGTCATCCGGAAACTCATAGGAGAATACGAATTCGTGATCATTCCCGGCTTCGGTGCCTTGCTCTCGCATCAGGTACCGGCGGTTTATGATGGTAATTCGGGTATTTTCGCGCCGCCTGTCAAAAGACTGGCGTTTAATGAGTATCTAAAACTGGATGATGGCTTGCTGGCGAACTACATCTCGCGCCACGAAAAAGTGACGCATGCGGATGCAGTGGAGTATATCAAGGGGTATACGGACCGGCTGAGATCTGGTCTCGACATGAACGGGGAAGCGAGCATTGCAGGCATTGGTGAATTCAAGCAGAATGTAGAAGGCAAGCTGATATTCGAACCTAACACTGGTAAGTACTTTAAAGACGAGTGGTACGGCTTTGAGAAAATCAAAGCAGTTGTGGCACAGGCCCGTCCGGTTGCTACATTAAATTCAGCACAATACGTTAACGATGACGTTGAAGTGGTTGAACTGGAAACCGAAGCACGGCCGCGTCGCTGGACTGGCTGGGCTGCGGCAGCGGCTATCGCAGGTTTACTTTGCGGACTGAGCTTTTTTCTGGTCAATACAGAGAATGAATACATCAAGAGCACGCTGAACCCGTTCTCGGAGATGTTCAGCCGTAAAGATGCCGTTGAAACCACGGTAGTGAACAATAAGGAAGTTGAAGCACCGAAACCGGCTCCGGTAGCCGAAACAATCGTTGCAAAAGCAGATTCGATGCCTGCTGATTCTGCGTCCGCAAAGGTTGAACCAGTGGCTGCCACACCGGCGCCTGCTGTTGCTGAAACAAAGCCGGTGGAGGTAACTTCGGCGAAGTTTTATGTAATAGCCGGGGCATTCAAAGGCACGAAACAAGCAAATGTTTTGCTTGCTGAGCTAACAAAAAAGGGTTTTACAAAAGCACTAATCATTCCTGGCAGCGAGCGGAGCAAAAAGGTGAAGGTCGCTATCGATGGCTTTGACAATGAAACCGATGCCTATCGTGCTTCGAACGAACTGAAAAAAGTGATTGGCGAAGCAGGTTGGGTTTACAAGAAAAAATAAGGTTCTCAACCTGGAAATAC
>DATMSL010000846.1:0-2990 GCA_035565435.1 Dyadobacter sp.
CTGAAAGCTTATGATTCGGTAGCGCGTATGCTGGAACTGAGTAAAGGCATCTGACACCCCATATAACCCTATTCCTGAAATTATGCCCCAATTTGATTTTCTGATTATCGGTTCGGGAATTGCCGGACTTAGCTACGCAGCCAAATTAGCCCGCCATTTCGACGAATTGAAAGAAGAAGTGTCCATCGCCGTGATCACCAAGGTCCAGGCCGATGAAACCAACACCAAGTATGCTCAGGGCGGCATTGCGGTAGTATGGGCGGAGTCCGATTCGTTTGAAAAGCATATTCAGGACACGATGGATGCGGGGGATGAAGTAAATAAAAGGAATATCGTTGAAATCGTCGTACGCGAAGCACCCGAGCGCATTCAGGAGCTGATCGACTACGGGACGCGTTTTGATAAGGAAAAAGGAGGCGAATACGACCTCGCGAAAGAAGGCGGGCATTCAGATCACCGTATCCTGCATTTCAAGGACATTACCGGAGCGGAAATCGAGCGGGCGCTGCTCGAAGAGGTAAACCGGCACAAAAGCATTCAGATTTTTACGCATTACTACGCGGTGGAACTGATCACCCAGCACCATCTGGGGGAAACGGTATATCGCTACCGCGAAGATATCAAATGCTTCGGCGCTTATGTGCTCAACCGCCAGACGGGTGAAGTGGAGAAGTTTCTGGCTAAAACGACATTGCTTGCTACCGGCGGTATCGGCAATATTTACCAGAGCACCACCAACCCGACTATCGCAACCGGCGACGGTATTGCCATGGCTTACCGTGCCAAAGGCATTTGCGATAATATGGAATTCATCCAGTTCCACCCCACGAGCTTTTACCAGCCGGGCCAGAAACCCTCCTTCCTGATTTCGGAGGCGGTTCGTGGTTTTGGAGGTATATTAAAAAGAGCGGACGGCAGTACCTTCATGGAAAACTATGACAGCCGTCTCTCACTGGCTCCCCGCGACATCGTGGCCCGCGCTATTGACTCCGAAATGAAGAAAAACGGGGTCGACCACGTATACCTCGATGTCCGGCACTGCGATTACGAAAAGTTTCTCGAGCATTTCCCGAACATCACTGAATATTGTCTGCAACAGGGCGTCGATGTGCGGAAAGATATGATTCCTGTCGTGCCTGCGCAGCATTATATGTGCGGAGGCGTGCGTGTGAATGAATGGGGCAAGACCAACATTGAATTTTTATACGCAGTAGGCGAATGTGCTTGTACGGGGCTGCATGGCTCCAACCGCCTCGCTTCCAACTCCCTGCTGGAAGCTGTGGTTTTCGGGCATCGGGCTTATGAAAGCACGATTGCTAATTTCGGGAATGCCGCGATTGTACAGAACATCCCCGAGTGGGACGATTCGGGCACAACGCATCCGGAGGAACAGGTATTGGTAACCGAAATGACCCGTGAGCTCAATAGTATTATGTCCAATTACGTAGGTATCGTCCGCACCGACCGCCGTTTGAAACGCGCTTACGACCGGCTCGAACTCCTGCACCAGGAGCACGAACAGTTGTACCGCGAATCAAAAGTATCGGTGGCGATATGCGAGCTGAGGAACATGATCTCGGTTTCCTACCTGATCATTAAAATGGCAATGGCCCGACGCGAGAACATCGGGCTGCATTACAATGCCGATCATGTACATGCTTAGGGCTTAGCGCTTTGGGCAAGCATGTTCCGGCTACGGCGGGTTACCGCTCGTTGCCATACGTTTTCTCCTATTTTCTGGCCGAGGTGCGTACCTTCCTCCACGCCGTCGCGGTAGTGGATACCGCCGTAAACCCGGCTGATGGACGCATCCCAATAAGCTTCTTCAAAGGACTTGAAGGACTTGATACCGTGCCCGTACTTTTTCTCTGTGGTGTCGGTGAAAGCTACATTATCTCCGACCAAATGCGTAAGTACCACGCCGCAGGCCGCTGAAATGGAGCTGTGGCCGCTTACGTATTCGGGAAATGCGGGCGTTTCAAGGAACGGCCGCCAGTTGGGGTCCCAGTTGCTGTTGATCACCGTTTCAGGGCGGATACGGACTGTGCGGTATTTCTCGTCCCAACAGGCGATGAATGCGTCGTAGATAGAGAGCGCGCCCAACGTATATGCTTCTACCGATTGCATCAGGTCGAGTTTTTTGTCAGTTGCTACTGTTCGCACGATCGCCATCCAGTGACCGGCCGGGGTCATCTTTTTATTGGCAAACATGGCGTGTCCTACTACATTGGTCACAAAGGCATTGTCGTCCCAGAAGTAGGCCGTTGCTTTCTGCTCTTCGGTGAGGTTGTTTCCGGTGTTGTAAACTTCCATGGCAAGCTGCATGAACTTGCTGCTCTTGGCGAGGTCATACGGCGCCGGCGGCGGGCAGCGGAACTGCGTCACCGAATCGAGGGCGAATGCCCTGACGGTATTCCACATTGGCTCGCACGCATCCGCATAAGCGGGCGGGGTAGGTACCCATGTGCCGGGTTTATTGGTTACCGTATAACGGTATCCGCGTATCTCTTTGTAATGGTCTTTGGCCGAATATGCCAGCACATGCTTCGCTACCGTATCACCGTATGCGATAGAGCGTTCATATACGTCTTCGGGAATACCCATTTCCTGGAATTTCTTGAAAAGCCCCTTTTCATAATCATCCCACATGTTGCCCGAGAAGGTAAGCGTCCTGGCTACGGCCGTGAATGCCTTGATGCTCGCAAGCGGGAAGCAATAGGCTAGCGTCGTATCCGGCCTAGGTGGTGCGGGGAAATTAACTAATTGGTTGCCAAGTGATTGGTATTCCTTGTTGCCGGGGGAAAGTGCTTCGTAGGCGGCAAGAAACGAATAGCCATATATGCGGCTCGCAACTGGCGGCTTGAATATGTCGTGAATAATCACGTCCGTAAGATGTGTCGCGGTCTCATGGAAAAGCTGGGGATCGGCTGCCTTGGCATTATACTCGTTGGGCGAAGACTCTTTTTTACACCCATATAATAAGCAAACAA
>DATMSL010000847.1:0-3616 GCA_035565435.1 Dyadobacter sp.
ATTGGTTTGCTGCCAGGATTCATTTGCACAAGTCGCGCCTGCGGCAGGATCGCCTGCCGCAGGATCGCCTGTCGCCCGGATATCCGGGGGAGGGAGTATCAAAGGTATTGTGGCGGATTCCTCGACCGGTAAGGTGCTGGATTTCATTACAGTTAATCTGATGAAGGACAAGAACAACGCAGTGAAGGCCGACTTTTCGAAGGCGGACGGTTCATTTGCATTTCAAAACCTGAAACCGATGAAATATGCACTGGTACTGGTTGGAGTAGGATACAAAAACAAGATGATCGACGTGGATCTGACCGATAGCACACGCCGGCACGTCGATCTGGGAAATATCACGATCAGCCAGCAGGCCGTTGGGCTGAAAGAGGTGACTGTTACCGCGTTGAAACCGATTGTCAAACAGGAGGTCGACAGGATCAGCTACGACCTTGAAGCCGACCCTGAAAGCAAGGTTTACAGCGTGCTCGAAATGATGCGTAAGGTACCTTATTTGTCTCTTGATGCCGAAGATAATATTTCTCTTAAAGGCAATACCGATTTCAAGATCCTGATCAACGGCAAGCCGTCGAGCATGGTGGAGCGGAGTTACAAGGATGTACTGCGGAGCATGCCGGCGTCGTCTATCGTACGCATTGAGGTCATTACGACACCGCCTGCGAAATATGATGCGGAAGGTCTGGCCGGGATTATCAACATCATTACCAACAAAAAAATCGATAACGGATATAACGGAACGCTCAATGTCAGTGAACGCTTCCCGACGGGCGGACCGGGAGTCGGTGGCTCGCTCTCGGCCCAGCTCGGGAAGATCGGAATGTCGCTGAATGCGGGTTTGAACCAGTATAAAAACCCGGCTACGCAATCGATCACGAACCGCACGACTACGGGGGCCAACCCCACGGAGCTCGACCAGCGCGGGTGGACCGAGATTAACAACAAGAATGGCTATATCGGCTACGAGATCACTTATGAGGTGGACACGCTTAACTTGTTGAGTGCCCAACTCAATGTCAATGGCGGCCGGAATAGTCAAAATGGCTACCAATCATCGTTGCTCAATGCGGACAGAGAAATCCTGGAACGCTACAATGTTACCAGCAATAGTTCCGACCGCGGTAATGGCCGGGATGCGGCGGTGAACTATCAGAAAGGTTTCAAAGCGGATAAAAATCGGCTGCTGACTTTCTCTTATCGCTACTATGGGTACGACAACAAACAAAACGGCAACATTGGCATTTCTGACCGTATCAATTACACCCGCCCTGATTACCGGCAGGTCAACGACCAGAGTTTTTCGGAGCAGACATTCCAGGTCGACTTGGTATATCCGGTCAAGAAATTGAATATAGAAGCCGGTTTGAAGGGTATTATGCGTGACAATAAAAGCGATTTCCAATATTTAGTCTTCGATTCGGAAACCAATTCATATACGCTGGACGCGGGGATGAGCAACAAATACAACAATACGCAGAAGGTATTTGGCGCCTACAATACGTATTCGTATAATTTCAAAAACTGGGGCGTGAAGGCGGGCGCACGTGTAGAGCAGACGATCATCGACGCAGACTTCATTTCCACCGATTCGAAAGTGAAGCAGAATTACTTCAACCTTATCCCGTCGGTGTCGGTCAACCGGAAGCTTAAAAACAACGCGGGGATTAACTTCGGGTATTCCCAACGCATTCAACGGCCTGGCATCTGGCAACTCAATCCGTTCGTCGACCGATCTAACCCGAGCTTCGAGCGCACCGGTAACCCCGAACTGCGGCCTGCCTATGTGAACGATCTGCAACTGAGCTACAATAAGTCAAAAAAAGGGAGTATCAACTTCGGTGTGGGCTACACGCATTTTAAAGACCTGATTTTCCAGATCGCCGTTTACAATCCCGAAACACAGATTACACGCACCTCGTACGGCAATACCGGCCGCGCACGGCTCATTAGCGGTAACCTGAATGCAAATTACCCGATCACGAAAAAGTGGAATTTCAGCACCAATCTCCGCATTGCGCATGGCAAGGTAACCGGCATGGTGAACGGAATCGAGACGACCAACAGCGGGGTCATGTATCAGTTTTCGCTTTCAACGGGTTACAAGTTGCCGAAGGACTGGCGCGTGAATGCGAACTTGAATGCGAATGGTCCGGGCGTGAACCTGCAAGGTACTACCAATTCGATTCAAAGCACCTCATTCAGTGTGAACAAGGATGTAGTGAAGGATAAGCTGTCGCTTTCGGCTGCTGTGAGCAATCCTTTTACCAAGTACAGAAGGTACCACAATGTGACCTTCGGCCCGGATTTTGACCAGTTCACCGACCGCTGGAATTACTTCCGCTCATTCAATTTTAGCCTGAACTACAAGTTCGGAAAACTGAAAGATGGTATCAAAAAGAACAAACGAGGCATTCGCAACGACGACGTGCAAAATGGAGGTAATTGATAAGCAGCGCCGGGCTTTCGAGCCTGGCGTTTGTCATTCTGCCAGAAATTGGTGAGCGGAAACGACACGGGCTTTCATACCGTCCCTTTCGAATTCGTCGGTCTGGTTGAACGTCACCATAGTCCCTTCTTTTAACCCGAAATGCGCTATTGCCTCAAAAAGGCCTTTTAATTCACGGTCCATGTTATCGTGGTTGAGATCATAGCAAACCTGTACCACCTGCCGTACTGTGCCTTTTTCCGATATCACGAAGTCGCACTCGCTCTTTTCTGAGAAATAATAGATTTCCTTATAGTTTCTTCTCAAATGCAGGAAAACCAGGTTTTCAAATACGCTACCGAAATCATCCGTGAACGATCCTGAATTGGCATTCACCAGTCCCGTGTCGATCGCGTAGACCTTGCGCGGGTTGATGAGCTGCTTGCGCAGGGAATAGCTGAATTTAGGTACGAAATGGAATAGGTAGGTGTATTCAAAATACGAGAGATAGTCCATCATCGTGCTCGTAGAACCTGCTTCGAACATCGTTTTCAGCCTGTTACCGGTGATCAGCCTGCCTACATTCGAAACGAGGTACAAGGCAAGCCTTTGCAATGTCCGCACGTCGCGCACGCCGTAGCGCACGGCAATGTCGCGTATCAGAATGTCCTCGAATAAGTGGTGCATGATCTCTTCCAGCCCCGATTTTACATATTCCGGAAAACCGCCTGTTGCCATATAGTCACGAGTGGCATCGGCAGAGGGCACAGCGTTTCTATATGCACAGAACTCGGTATAGGAGAACGGAAAGAGCTCCTTCGTGATCTGACGTCCGGTGAGTTTAGTGCCCAGTTCGCGGCTTAGCAACGAAGCATTGGAGCCGGTGATCACGATTTTACAACCTTCATCAAGCTTCTGCCGCACGTATGTTTCCCACCGGTCGACGATCTGGATTTCGTCAAAGAACAATACAGTTTGTTCCATCTCCGTGACGAGGCTGTCCAAGCGGACGAAATCGGAAGGCTCGAAATCGTATAGCCGGGTGTCTTCAAAGTTGAGGTAAAAAGCATCCGGGTGTTTTTCGCGTAGCAACTGATGCAGCAGCGTGCTTTTACCGCAACGTCTCACGCCCGAAACAATAAGCGCATGAGAAGTGATGTCGGGCAACTTATCCAATGCAGTTCTCGCCAG
>DATMSL010000848.1:0-11297 GCA_035565435.1 Dyadobacter sp.
ATTACAAAACACACCGGGAAAGCCGGTGAGAATTGCACCTGATTATCTGCAATTGCTTAACAGATATTATGATTTCGACGGGTTTGAACCGGACCGGCTCGATAAACAACTGGCGCTCATCCGCGCCATGGCTCAGCTCAGCAGCAGCGGCGTGACGGTATATGACTTACAAAAACAGGCGCACGTTTATGTTTCTCACAATTTTTATCAACTGTATGGCTACAATTTCGGCGCTATGGATTCCTGCATTCCGAACGAAATGTTCGACAGGAAAATCCACCCCGACGACCGCCAGGCGCTGGCCCGGAACGGTTATGAGGCGATGAAGTTTATGATGGCGCAGCCCGCGCACACGCGTAAGCAGTTCAAGATGGTGACGGAGTACCGGATCGTGCTGGACGATCAGACGACAATCCGCGTCACAGAGCAGCATCAGGTGCTGGAACAAGACGCATCAGGGAATATCTGGCTTTCACTGGGCGTGATCGACATCTCGCCCAATCAGTCACTTACAGATGTGAAGAGCCAGGTAATCAATTTCCACAGCGGCGAACTTATCCAATTAGCAAGCAATGATTTGCCCACGGGCGTGAAGCTTACATCCCGCGAAAAAGAGATCCTCGGTATGATCGGCACCGGCAAGTTGAGTAAAGAAATTTCCGCATTGTTGGATATCAGCGTCCATACAGTCAACACACACAGACAGCGTATACTGGAAAAACTCCAAGCCGATAATTCCATCGAGGCATTGCAAAGCGCAAAAATGATCGGTTTGATTGCCTGAAAATAAATAAAATGAGCCTCGTGCTAATCGCAATCGAGTTTAAGAAGTATTTCTACGATGAGCTACAACAAGTTGGTATAGTTTTAATAGCAACGTCGGTTACAATTTTCAACTCATCCGCAAAATCAAAACCTGATAGCTATGGAAGGCGAAAATGAAAAACAGACGGTCATCACGCTGAACAACGAAAGTTTCAAGCATTACCTGATCGAACGCTATGGCAACTATGCCGAAAATTCCAACTGGAAACGACTTAAAAGTGCTTCGCAAGACCTGATCTCGCACGAAACATGGCTGCAATTGTACAACCAGGCCAAGCAGGATATTACCCAAAAGGGCGGATCGCTGATAGGCTACGAACTGGTAAACAATATATTATTAAGCCATGACGGCATCAATTCCCACTGGCCCATGAACTGGATGTGGGTGATGAGGTTCGGACGGAACTAAATTCCCTTCAAAAAGGGAATTTAGTTCTTGGCTTGTCGGTTTTAGGGGCTAACTTTACCAA
Source organism: Dyadobacter sp. (assembly GCA_035565435.1). Classification (GTDB taxonomy): domain Bacteria; phylum Bacteroidota; class Bacteroidia; order Cytophagales; family Spirosomataceae; genus Dyadobacter. The sequence goes on from DATMSL010000848.1 coordinate 1,296, forward strand.
CGGCTAATCTATTCATCGACCCAATCCCGGAAATCGGGGCCCGTGCGGACTAATCACCTTCCTGATGAGCTACTCCAAGACGATTTACCTTGTTGATGACGATCAGGATGACCGTTTTTTTATCCGCGAGGCGATTCAGGACTCGGGCATGAATGTACGAATTACCGAAGTGGAAAACGGCTTCGACCTTCTCACGCTGGTAAAGGAGGTCATTGATCCGGAATCGTCGGTAATCATTATCGACATGAATATGCCCAAGATGAACGGGCTGGAAACGGTAGCGGCCATCCGTACGGATAACCGCCTCGCTGCAATGCCGATCGTGATGCTCTCCACCTCCTCCAATCCCACGCTAATCCGGACCGCATATTTGTCGGGTGTTACGAGTTTTGTGACCAAGCCAAGCACATTCGACGAATTTGCACAGTTAGCTCGCGAGATAGGTGAGCGTTATTTGTAGCCTGTCGCTTTTGTTCTATTTTTCTGCCATTGCCCCGCCGATCTTTGAAAGAAAAAAGATATGACGACGATCAACTTGTTCCTGCTTTTCTCGGCACTTGCCAGCGGCCTTATCGCGGGCTTGTTTTACAGCTATTCTTGCTCCGTAAATCCCGGGCTGGGCGCCCTTCCCGACGACCATTACCTTGCTGCGATGCAATCCATTAATCGCTCGATACTTAATCCGACGTTCTTTTTCAGTTTTATCGGGACACTTTTGCTCCTGCCGCTAAGCACCTATCAGCATTTCGGGACGGGAAGCCGTTTCTATTTATTGCTTGGCGCCACATTGGTATATGCGATCGGCACATTTGGGGTAACAGTAGCCGGCAATGTACCTTTAAATGATGCTTTGGATAAAATTAACCTCGCCGGTACTTCGTCTCAGGAGCTGGCTGCACATCGCTTGCGCTTTGAACTCCCCTGGAACAAGTTGAACGCGATCCGTACCTGGGCATCAATTCTTTCTTTTATCCTCGTATTACTCGCCTGCCTGACTACATCTGACAAACCCTGATCAAAGCCTGCTCACTCCACCCGACCCTTTTCGTCGTCGGAAGCATTGTTGCTGTGGCGACGTTTACGGGCGAAGGTTTCCTTACCGAATTTGTAGTTCAAAGCAATGCTGATGCGCTGCGTGTCTGTTCTGTTGAACTGATCATAATCCGATTGTGCGATGCCAAATGACCGGCTGTGATAAACCCAGGAATGGAACAGGTCTTCAAAATTCATCGCGATCGTCCCTTTTCCTTTCCAAATCTTTTTCTGAATGCCGCCATTGACGCGGAACATATCCGAAATCTGGGCCTGAGCGTTGATGTCGCGGCTGGCATAGTAGCCCCCCAACTCCGCATTCCAGCCGTTGCCGAGGTTGAAGTAGTTATTGAATTCAAGACGCACCACATTGGTTGCGTAATTTATTGCATCATTATATAATGGGCCTTCCATAGCAATGCGCGACAGCCGCAACGTAGTGCTGTTGTACCACCAGCCGGTGACCTGGCCGGATACGCTCGTGTTCAGCAGCACCATGTAACCATGGGCGATGTTATCGGGACGACTGATGAAAGTATCGCCCTTCGCCTGAATGGTTGTAAAAAGTACATTGGTAAAGCGATTGTAGCTCAGGCCCATGTTCAGAAAACTTTTATGCTGGTACTTCAATTCCAGCCGGTCCTGGTACTGCGGTATCAAACGAGGATTTCCGGCGCTATAAGTGTATTGATCTTTGTAAAAAACGAAAGGGTTCAACATCTGATAATTGGGGCGGTTGATCCTCCGCACGGCCATTAGTACAAACGCATTCTTATCATTCAGTTTATAGTTGAGAAAAATGCTGGGGAAAAGCTTGGTATATTTTTGGCTGAAACGGGTCGCCGAAACAGAATCATTACCCAGTTGGTTACCTTTTGCGATAGTATTTTCCAAGCGCAAGCCCAACTGCATGCCAAAACGTGCCCATCGTTTTTCGCCACTTGCATAAGCCGAGTTGATGTTTTCACGGTATTGAAAATGGTTGGACCGGCGGTTGTCGATTACTGCATTACCGTCATTAGTATTGTAATGATTGAAAACAAAGTCATTATCCACATAGCTTGACTTAAATCCTGCTTCGAGACGTCCCTTGTTCTTTAATGGGTGCACATAATCAGCTTTCAACGCGTAGATATTGATTTCCGAGGGGGTACGATATCGAAACAGCTCTTGACTGGTCATGGCGCTCTCTGCATTGAAAAGGCGGTTTTCAAGGTCTTGCCTGCCATTGGTATGATAATTCAGGTAGTTTGCGTCAACAGCCAGTTCGCGGCCCTTATCGTTTAATTTATGTAACATATTCATATTCAAACTGGTATTATTGCGAACATCCTTAGAAACCGTGCTCCCATTTCCGGAGCTGATCAACCCGTTTAGCGCATTCCGTTGCGCACTTTCGTAGCTAAAACTGCCATTTCGTGAAGATCCATTAAGGTTGAGAATCGCCCCGATAATCGTCTTAGGTGTAGCGGTCAGGTCCATTCCCAGGTTGATATTGTAGCCACTTCCAGTAGTTATCTGGTCATTTTTCAACCCGACGCGCGACAGCAATGTCCCGGAACCGTCGTAATACCTGCGGTTGAAGTCGTCTTCACTATAATTTTTTTCGTAGCTATAACCCAGATTAGCAAACAAGTTCAGTTTCCGCCGGTTATAATTCAGGTTCAGGGCATCATTGCTTCGTGTGTAGCGCCCCAGGCTCCCGCCTACCGCCGCGCTGCCCGTGAGCCCGCCCATACGCGTCTTTTTCAAACGGATATCAATCACCGCATTACCGGCCGCATCATATCGCGCAGGCGGATTATCCATCAGCTCGATCTTATCAAGCACGCCACCTGGCAACGATTTCAGGTAGGCGGCCAGGTCGGCGCCGGACATATAGGTATTACGGCCGTCGATCAACACCATTACCCCACCCTTTCCGTTCAAACTGATTTCCCCGTTTGCGTTCACACTCACGCCCGGTGTTTTGCTCAGTACATCAAAGGTATTACTGGTGGAGCTACCGATCATCGAGCTCACATTGACGATCGTACGGTCTATTTCCTGCTCGATCAGCGGCTTTTGGGCTTTTACCACCACTTCGTTGAGCTCGATACTTTTGGCAGGAAGCAGGATAATCGCCGGTAATGCAATACTGGAATGGCTGGCGTCGATCGTTAATGCAGTACTTTTGAACTCCTTCTGCCCCACCGCACTGATTGCCAACACATAAGTGTTGTTTTCAAGGTTAACAAAACTAAAATTTCCATTCATGTCCGTTACCTCACCGGTTACGAGTGTTGAATCCGATGATTTAAGCAGGCGGACGGTTGCACCTGGCAAACTTTCATTCCCCGAGTCCTTCACCGTTCCGGAAATGGTGTTGGCTGTTTGGGCGAAGGCATTTAAATTAATCAGGATAACTGTCAGGATTGTGAAAAGCGTTTTCATGGCTGTTGTTTTACAAGGTCGAGTGATGAGGCAAATATTACCCGACCTTGTAACCCCATGAAATAAATGTGTTGTAACTTCCCGGAACCCTGACAGAAACCGCTTTGGAGCTGACGAACCATTTCGACCCGGCGTAGCGGCTTTCTATCATGGAATCGAGCCATTATAACCGTTTGCTATCGGATTCCTGCTTTCGGGAAGACATATTTGCAGTGCCCTCACGGCGTGAACCGGATGATCCATGAGCAGTATTTTCAACAGCGACAATAAGGAGGCGACTCAAATCGGCATTTATGTGGTGCTCACTGCGGCAGCGTGCGTACCCGTTTTTTTCGGTATCGACACCTACCTGAACATCATAGGTGCTGCGCACGATGAAGCCGTTGCCACTGCCGCAACGCTCGTGCTTTTCGGTTGCATTTACATCGGCCGACACCTGGCCACGATATGGTCGGCCAGACAGCGCGAAATCCCCAAAAATGTCCTGAATGGACTCGCGATTGCGATCGCGGTTTGTTTTGTCTGGCTTTTTGTCCATGTCGATTTGCAGTTTGAGACGTTCCGGGGCATTAATCTGCTGCTATACTGGATTCCCTTTCTGATGATCGGGCTTTGCACTGGCGCATTGCTTAAACTATTCAGAATGAGTACACGAAAGGAACTCGAAGCTGCCAAAACGCAAGCCGCGAAAAGCCAGAGTGAACTGCATTTGCTACAATCCCAACTGAGTCCGCATTTCTTGTTCAATACCTTGAATAATATGTACGGTCTTTCGATCACCCAGCACGAAAAAATCCCTGCGCTGATATTAAAACTGTCTGATTTGCTAAGGTACTCGGTATATGAAGCGAACGAAACTTACGTACCGCTCAAAGATGAATTGGCTTATATTCACAATTACATCGATTTCGAACAACTCCGCATCGGCGACCGGCTGGAATTGAAAACCGACATCGAAAGTCTGTCGAGCAACGATATCCGGATCGCCCCGATGTTGCTGATCGTTTTTATAGAGAATGCATTCAAGCATTCCAAAAACACCTCAGCGCCAACGGTATTCATTGAGATACGGCTTAAAGTATGGGGGAACTCCATTCTTTTTTACCTCAGAAATTCGCATAACCGACCCGACATCAATGCCCAAACCGTCGAAAAACACAGTGGTTTCGGCCTGGCGAATGTGCGAAAACGGCTACAACTATTGTATCCGAATCAGCATGACCTTAACATTGAAAATGAAGAAACCCGTTACACCGTTAACTTACGCCTGAACCTCCGATAATTATGACGCCCATCGACTGCCTGATCGTCGACGACGAGCCCATCGCGCGGGAGATTATACGCACCTATTGTGCGCACCTGCCCTACCTGCACGTCGCAGGCGTATGCGGAAGTGCGCTTGAAGCCAGGACAGCACTGATGCAGCAAAAAGTCGATATTGTTTTCCTGGACATCAATATGCCTGTCATGGACGGCATTTCATTCCTCAAAACGCTTAAAACACCGCCGCAAATCATATTTACGACCGCCTACAAGGAATACGCCGTCGACGCTTTTGACCTCGCCGCCTGCGACTATCTGCTCAAACCCTTTTCCCTCGAACGATTCATAGTCGCCGTGGACAAGGCCATGGAAAAATTACAGCCAGCAGGCAGTCCATTGAGCGCCTCCGGTGAATCAAAAGAAGATGATTTTCTTTTCCTGAAAGCCGATGGCAGGATTTATAAAGTCATGCACGACGACTTATTGTATGCCGAAGCGAACGGAAATTACACCAAAGTACGGACCACGCAGCACACATTACTTCCGGCAATGACTTTTTCAGGCTTCGAAGAACTGGTCCCCAAATCGAAATTCCTGCGAATCCACCGGTCGTTTATCATCAACAAATCCAAGATAGACCACATTGAGGGCAACCGCGTGCTTATCCAAAATACTGAGATACCGATCGGCAGCAACTACCGCGAGCAGTTTTTGAGGCAAATCGGACTTTCTTCTTGAGTTTGTCCAGCAAAAAAGCAGGGTCTCCCCTGCCTTCTTGATCATACTGTAAATAGGTAATTCGCTATTTATGAGCTGGGATTGCGAAGAATAAGCTCAGCTGAATCACACTGTTTTTGAAATCAGGGTTCATGGCTGCATTTTTGTCGAAATCGCCTACTTTGGAAAAACCGGCGATATAGCGTGCTCCGATACCGAGCCCGAAATTAGCCTGATAGCCCAATCCGACGGCACCTGCCAGGTCAAGGTTTTTGGCGAAATGATCGATCGTCTGGTCCGGGACATCCTCACCCGTTTTGAATGACGCCTGCGGTCCGAGTTCAAAATAGAACCCGCCTTTGGCCCGGAATTTCAACATGACGGGAACTGTGACGTACGACGTTTTGAATTCCCTTTTACCGCCGTTGTCAATTTTGGCGCCTTGCGTCGAAAACAACACTTCCGGTTGGATCGAGAACACCTGCCCTATCCCGAAATTCAGGATTCCGCCCAAATGGAACCCGACGAGGGCGTCCGATTCAATGTTACTTCCGGTGTAGTTGCTGATGTTGATCCCCGCTTTCGGGCCGATGGAAAATGACTGCGCAAACGCCGCACTACTGAACACCGACAGGAGAACGAGCAAAGAGATTTTTCTCATGGTTTTGAATTTGAAGTGGTTTAATAGATGGATTCCCATCGAACCTGCAAAAACTAGATATTCCTGCGAAAGTACGCCAGCGTTCCTGAGCAAAGGTCGCCAAAAATTCCTGGGCAAAGTACGCCACCTGAAAGTGGCTTGACATCACTGAGCGAGAGTGATGATTAAACTTAATGATTTTTTCTTTTTCTCAGCGATTTTCCAGTTAAAGCAATTCGGTGAGCGGATGCGGATAGCCGGTCCATAATGGCGTCAGCCAGCGTAGGTTCGTCAATGAAGTTGTACCAACTGTCGACGGGTAGCTGCGAGGTGATAATCGTCGAACCGTTCCCATAGCGGTCTTCAAGTATATCCAGCAATGCGATTCTGGCGTCATTGGTCAGTTGCTTTAACCCGAAGTCATCTAAGATCAGCAGTTTGTTGGCTGACACAGCCCTGATCCATTTCAGGTATGTGCCGTCGAGCCGGGCCTGAGCCAGGGCGTCCAGGAATTTGTTCATACCAAAGTATTGGGTGCGTATTCCCAACAGACAAGCGCTCCGGCCTAAGGCGCAGGCTAAAAAGCTTTTACCACAGCCGGTAGCTCCCGTTATCAAGATATTCTCCCCCTTTTCGATGAACATTCCGTCGGACAACCTAAGCACCTGTTCCCTTGTAATTCCCCTTTCGGGCATGCACAGGATATCTTCCGGCAAGGCGTGATACCGGAGTTTGCTGGCTTTAAGATATTTGGAGGTTTTTGCATGCTGCCGGTATTCTACTTCGGCCTGGGTGATCATCGCAACCAGCGAATGGACATCGACCAGTTCATGGACGGGAAGTGAGAGAACGGATTCATAGCGCCTGGCCATTCCAGACAGTTTAAGTGACCTTAAAAGGTCCAGGGTGTTTTCAGTATTCATTTTTGAACAGGTTATTGTAAAACAATTATTCTTGGTAAGCGGATGCGCCCCGCACATTAGGGTGATCGGGAATGCGGTATTCTTTGTTGTCGATGTCTTCAAGCCGGTCCATGTTATGGTCCAGGATATTTTTCACAGCGGTGTAACTGAACTTGTAACCTGTCAAGGCACGCTTACAGGCATTTTCCACCCGGATGGCCCCGTAGGACTTGATCAATCTGAGAAGGCCAAGACAAGACGTATATGATTGATCGATGATCAGTTTGCTGTCCATGACTTTTTTGAAGAGCTCATAGGTGCACGGGCCGTTTTCACTGGCTTTTCTCAGATAGTATTCCGGATCCCAGCCTTGTTGTTTAGACACCACCCGATGGGCTTGTGGCATATGCTCTTTCAGGGTGGTGTATCCATGACTCCGGTAGTTCCTGTTGTGCAGGGCAATCCGCTGGTTATCATGATAGATCTCCACGGTGTCTTCGCAATAAGCGATCCTGACCTCCTTGCCGATATAGCGGAACGGGACGCTGTAAAAGTGCCAGTCTTCACCGATGACCACATGATAGTTCTTTTGGACTTTGGCTTTGGTGTAGTGCCGCACCCGGTAAGGTGATTCCGGTAAGGGTTGAAGATGCGGGGCTTCCTGCTCTGTGAACAGTTCCAGGCGACTAAACGCTTTTTTCTGGAAGTTCATCTGGTGATGCAGTGCCAGCTTCTCTTTAATGGCGGCATTCAGCGCAGCCAGATTATGGAAGGTGTCATTCCGTAATTGGGCGTAAACGCGCCGGTAAGTGATTTTTACGAAGTTTTCAACCGCTGCTTTGTCTTTGGGCTTGTGCGGCCGGGCAGCATACAAAGCGATGTGGTTATGATTGGCCCACTGTTCGAGCATATCGGTAAACGCAGGCTCGTAACGCGAGCTTCTTGACACCCACTGTTTCATGTTGTCAGATTTAACCCCGAGTGGGACGCCTCCAAAATAAGCTAATGCGTTGTTGAGCGCTTTTACGACTTGTGCCAATTTCATATTTGGCAACGCTTCCACATAACCGTAGCCGCTAAAGGGAAGCACCGCAACAAAGACAGGGCATGCGATCAGCTCACCGCTCGAAGGATCGACATAGTAGAGCAAATCGCCAGCAAAATCCACCTGCATCATCTTGGCCGGATGATGCTCAAAATGCATCGTCGCCTGGGCAATTTTGAGCTGATCCTGTAAAAGCTTACAGAACCTGGAGTATTGCAGGCCGCCGGGGTTCTCTTTGATATATTCTTCCCAGAGGATCAACCGAGTAACACCTGTACGATGCTTTAACTCATAGGTGAAGTAGTCGATCTGACTGTAAAAATGAGCTTTCCTGGGATCAGCATCCTCCGAAGGGCTTACCTTTTCGAGGCTGACCAGGCGCTCCAAGTCTTGGTCTTTCACCAGTAGAAGTTCCTGCAAGCTCAGGCCGGTGCGTAGCAGCTTCTGCTGATACAACCCGATCGTCTTCCTGGATATTTTTACTTGCTTTTCAATGCTGCGAATAGATACGCCTCGTTCAAGGAAAATAAGTATCTGACGTAATTTATGCATGCTCAGAGGTCTATTTGCCATTCCATGAAGGTTTAGGTGATGCCTAAACATATGGTAATGGACGGTTAAACCCTCTGCTCAGTGGCGTACTTTCAGCAGGAATAAGTGGCGTACTTTGGAGAGGAATCTTTCTTTTCCAGGGATCCGGAATTCCAAAAATTCACACAGAAGCCTGCCAAAATCCGCTACTTTGCTGCCAGCTCAGTGGCGTACTTTGCCCAGGAATAAGTGGCGTACTTTCGGAGGAATCGTGGCGTACTTTGGAGAGGAATATCCAAAAACCGTACCAAAGCCCATTTCTACCGAAGGCTCAATATAAATAACACTTCATAAAACACTCGGTATTTTCAGGCACACAATCTCAGAACCAATGAAATACCTGCAATTCCAATTTACCGGAAAAGGCCCGGATGGCCGGACCTACCGGTGTACCATGTTTTACGAGCTGTCCATCGCCCCCGACGGAGCCGGCGCCATTGCGCATGCGGAACGTACTCACCCCGGCTTCACCGACATTCATGTCACATCCGCAACGACCATTTCAGCGGATGAATACGCTTTTCGCGTACGCACGATGTGCGACTCCGATACCTGGGGTTTCCAATTAATCTCCTAGCCTCTTTTTAGTTTCTGCCCCATCCCATAGCGCATCCTGTTGCCTATTCTGAATGAACGACTTACAATTATTAACCATAAAATATTCAAAAATCTCTTGCGCTTATCGATAATAACTGTACCTTTGCACCATGATTCGCGTTCGGCAAATCATATTAGAGAGATGGCAGAGTGGTCGATTGCGACGGTCTTGAAAACCGTTGACTGTAACAGGTCCGGGGGTTCGAATCCCTCTCTCTCTGCAGGACATGATGTCAAAACATTCAAAAACCCCGTTTAAACGCTTTAAACGGGGTTTTTGCGTTTTTTGGGCCTACCAAAAAATGTAAGAAATCCCAATGAAAATGTAGGGTATCGTGGAAGTGACAAAACTGAACAAAAACTTCCATATCATACCTACTAACTGGCTGATAAAAAGATGTTTACGCACTAAACATCTTTACTTTCAATTGTAACAATTCGATTTTTGTTCATCTTAAACATTTTTTACTATGTTGGAAACAAGCTTCGGGTTGATTTTCTTTTTGAAAAAGCCCAAACCAGAATTAGCGGGTGGAATGCGCTATGTCTATTGCCGAGTCACCGTCAACGGCATCCCCAAGGACATCTCTACAAAAAGAATTTGGCATCCATCCAAGTGGGGCGTCGGCGCAGGTCGGGCGACAGGGAACAAGGAGGATACCAAAACACTGAATGCCTACTTGGATACGCTAACTTCCAAAATTTATGAAGCAAAGCGATCCTTGATTGAGGCGAATAAAGAGGTCACCTCAGAAGCCATCAAAAATATTCTTTTAGGAAGA
>DATMSL010000849.1:0-10084 GCA_035565435.1 Dyadobacter sp.
CATACTTGACAAAACATGACCATTACTGACCACACATGACCATACTTGACAAAACATGACCATTCCTGACCACACATGACCATACTTGACAAAACATGACCATCCCTGACCACACATGACCATACTTAACAAAACATGACCATTCCTGACCACACATGACCATACTTGACAAAACATGACCATTCCTCACCACACATGACTATTTCTTTTCAATCCCCGCCAAAACCCGCCCTATGTCATTTGCCCGGACCATATAAGAGAGGCTGGCATCCAGATCGCGCTCATCGATCGCGTCCTTGAACTTTTTCAGGAGCTCGATGTAGTCGCCCAACGCCTTGGAAACATTCTTTTTGTTCTGGTCAAAAATAGGCGCCCACATTTGCGGGGAGCTTTTGGCCAGACGAACTGTGGAAGAGAAACCGGTGCTCGCCATATCGAAAATCGCGCGTTCGTCGCGTTCTTTGTCCAGGACGGTCATACCCAATGCAAAAGAACTGATATGGCTCAAATGCGACACGTACGCCAAATGCAGATCGTGCTCCACCGGTTTCATATAATGGATTTTCATGCCCACATCGCGCAGGAAGGTTTCCACGAGGCCCCACGAATCGGGGTTGCTCTTTTCCTTGTCGCAAATGATCACGTTTTTATCGATCAAAAGCTCTCTGAACGCCGCGCCCGGGCCCGAGTTTTCGGTACCTGCCATCGGATGCGCCGCTACGAACTGGCCCCGTTTCGGATGTTTATCGGCCAGTTTGCAGATCAATTCCTTCGTAGAACCCAGGTCCATGATCGTTCTCCCGTCGGGCAGGTGATCGAGCATGTAGGGCAGTAACTTTGTAATGGCGTCTACGGGCGTCGCGAGCACGTTCAGCTCGGAGACCTGCAATGCCTCGTCGAGCGTCAGGATCTCGTCCACGATCCCTTTCGCCAATGCTATTTTCTGATTGACCGCCGAGTTGTCCACCCCCACGAATTTCACATGCGGGTATTTCTCGCGCAGTCCCAGGGCAAACGACCCGCCGAGCAGGCCCACCCCTATGATACTGATGATCATTATTTTGAATTTTGAATATCCTGAAATACTACCCTTTAATCCGCTCCACCGCCTGCCAGATTCTTTCCTTTGGCAAGCATAATGACAAACGGATGTATCGCTGGCCTTTCGGACCAAAAATGAAGCCTGGTGCGATGAAAACGTGCTTTTCAACCAGCAGGCTGTTCACAAGCGCTTCCGCCGACTCCGTAGAATCGGGCAGCTTGCCCCAGAGAAACATGCCTTCCTGCTTGTGGTCCCACGTGCAGCCGAGCGTGCGCAAAAGTGCCTCCGAAGCTTCCAGACGCCCCTGGTATACCGCATTACGCTCAGCGTGCCATTCGGCCGGGTTGCCTAATGCTTTCGCACCGGCCTCCTGCATTGCGAAGAACATGCCCGAATCGACATTGCTCTTGATCGTCAGCACCGCACTGATGTACTCCTTCGCGCCCGAAAGCCACCCCATTCGCCAGCCCGCCATATTATGCGACTTGCTCATCGAATTCAGCTCAATCGCGACCTCTTTGGCCCCTTCCACCGAAAGCAGACTGATAGGTGCTTTCTTGTTCAGGATCAAGCTATAAGGATTATCATGACAAAGCAATATCCGGTGCTTCTTCGCAAATGCAACCGCCTCTTCGAACAACTCCTGCGTAGCGGGCGCGCCCGTGGGCATATGCGGATAGTTGAGCCACATGATCTTCGTTTTGGGCGTCACGAGGCTTTCCATCGCATTCCAGTCGGGCTGCCAGCCGTGGTCTTCCCGGAGCGGGTATTCCTTCACCACCGCACCGACCATCTGGCTCACTGCACGGTAAGCCGGGTAGCCCAGCTCGGGTACCAGCACCTCGTCACCCGGGTCCAGGAACGTCAGCGATATGTGCGTAATGCCCTCTTTGGAACCAATGAGCGGCAGTATTTCAGTATTCGGATCGAGTGTTACGCCATAGGTACGATAATAGAAATCTGCAACTGATTTTCTGAAAGCGGGGGTGCCTGTATAAGGCTGATAACCATGTGCCTGTGGTTGATAGGCAGCGGTTGTCAATGCTTCCAGCGTTTCTACTGAGGGCATCATATCCGGGTTTCCGATCCCGAGATTGATGACGTCATGCCCTTCGGCAATCAGTTTGCGCACTTCGGCCAGCTTCACCGAAAAATAGTATTCCGATGTCTGCCTGGTGCGCTGTGCAGTTTCTATGATCATTATAATGATTAAATTGTGCTTTTAGCCATTGGCTATCAGCGGTTAAATCGTCCGTCCGGAACAGCCCGGCGAAACGGGGCGCAATTTACGACAATTTCCCGAGGGGACGCGTTTTGAAATAGTGGAAGGAGGGTTGACAGCACCGCTTCGAGATAAAGGGGGCCCCGCCGGGGCCGTAAAACGCGTGGGATCCTGGCTGGCTATAAACAGGCTGTGGCTCCGGCGGGACCTCCCGCCGGGCCTCTTGCGACACAAAAACGCCATTTATACATCTTCCATTTTTCCCTAAATTGCGGCATGAACAAACTACCTATCCTCACCCTTTTTGCTGCATTGCTGGCTGGTTGCTCCAAACCGTCGGAAAAAATCGTCGTCGCTACTGCTGCCAACGTGCAATATGTGATGAAGGAAATCCAGCAGGAATTCGAGAAAGAATCCGGCAAAAAGATCGAGATAGTGGTCGCCTCTTCCGGCAAACTCACGACGCAGATCCGCGAAGGAGCGCCATTCGACGTATTCGTTTCCGCCGACACCAAATACCCCGAGGAAATTTTCAAAAACGGCGGCTCCGACCAAAAACCGCAAGTTTACGCCACCGGCGCATTGGTACTCTGGTCGAAAGACATTCCCGAAGCCGACCTCAAACCGGAAATAGTAGTTACCGAAAAAGTCAAAAAAATAGCCGTCCCCAACCCTAAAACGGCACCATATGGCGAAGCAGCCGTGCAGGCATTAAAGGCATTGAAACTCTACGAACAAACCGAGAAGAAGCTAGTATACGGCGAAAGCATCGCCCAAACGGCCCAATACATTACCACAGGCTCTGTGGAAGCGGGTTTCAATGCATTATCCATTGTGCTATCGCCGGAAATGAAGAACAAAGGGCATTATATCATCGTAGATTCAAGTCTGTACAAACCCATTCAACAAGCGGCTATTCTATTAAAACACAGCGAGGATTCGCCCAAAAAGGAATCCAGCGAACAGTTTTACAAATTCCTGTATTCCATGAAGGCAAAAGCGATTTTCAAACGGTATGGTTACCAATAATAGTCGGGTATTGTCATTCGTAGTCAGGTGTTGTCATTGATAGTCAGGTGTAGTCATTCATGGTCAGGTGTTGTCATTGATAGTCATGAAACACAAGTACACAATACCTAACAATACATGACAGCACCTGACAATACCTGACCACACTTGACAACCCCTAACCACACCTGACAATACCTGACCACACATGACAACACCTGACCACAAATGACTATTCGCTCATTCACTCATTCAATCATTCAAAATTAATTTGGATCCCCAACCACTCCTGCTAACCTTCAAACTAGCCAGCATCACTTCAATTTTGCTGCTGGTGATCGCGTTGCCGATCGCATACTGGCTGGTTTTCGGAAAATTCAAAGGTCGGGGCGTGATAGAAGCGCTGATCGGTATGCCGCTCGTGCTGCCGCCATCGGTGATCGGTTTTTACCTGCTGCTGGCATTCAGCCCGTCGCATTGGTTTGGGGCAATGGTCGAGGAATATTGGGGATTAAGGCTCGTCTTTTCGTTCCCGGGACTTGTGATCGCCTCCATTTTGTACAGCCTGCCATTCATGATTTACCCGATCCGCGCGGGACTGCAATCACTGCCGCCTTCATTGCGGGAGGCGTCCTACACGCTGGGCAAAAGCGAATGGCAGACGTTCACCAAAGTACTCCTGCCCAATTGCAAACCGGCCATTCTCACGGCATTTGTACTCACATTTGCCCATACCGTCGGCGAATTTGGTGTGGTGCTGATGATCGGCGGCAATATCCCCGGTGTTACCAAAGTGGCGTCCGTAGCCATTTACAATGAGGTAGAAGCCCTGAATTACCCCGCCGCCAATGCTTACGCGATGGTGCTTTTTGCGATCACTTTCGTTATTTTGCTGCTGGTCTATTCCATTAACAACCGCCTGCTCCGTGTCCGACAACCTGCTTGAAGTCCATATCCGGCATACTTTGCACACCGCGGACGGGATCTTACCGATGGAAGTGGATTTCGCACTGGCCGGCAACAGCGTACTCGCCCTCACCGGGCCATCAGGTGCAGGAAAGACCACCTTGTTAAGGCAAATCGCCGGGCTTGCGATACCCGAATCCGGCCGCATCGCTTTTGGCAAAAAACCATGGCTGGACACGGCAGCCCGCATTCACGTTCCGGCCCAGCAAAGGCATATCGGCTTTGTTTTTCAAGATTATGCATTGTTCCCGAATATGACCGTCATGCAAAATCTTGAATTTGCCCTGCCCAAAATCCATAACCAGGAACTCGTCAGCCATTTGCTCGAAACAGCCGGCCTTACGCAGCTTACCAACCGGAAACCGCATCAGCTCTCGGGCGGTCAGCAGCAGCGTGTAGCGCTCACACGAGCCCTCGTTCGCGAACCGGAGCTGCTTTTAATGGACGAACCCTTTGCCGCCCTCGACCCGGATATGCAGCTGCAATTGCAGGATTTGTTGCTCAAACTGCACCGCGAGCGTCCATTTGCCGTCATCTTGGTGACGCACGATATCGGTGAAATTTTCCGTCTCGCCGATCAGGTGGCGGTCATGGAAACCGGCAGGTTAGCCCGTTTCGCCCCCCCCGCAGAGGCGTACCTGACCGACCCGGCCCCTTTGAACGGCATGTTGCTGCATGGCGAAGCCCTCACCTGCGAGCGGGCAGGCGATGCGTTGGTCGTACACGCGTGGGTCGACAACCGGGTTCGCAAACTCAATTTGCCGCTCCATTTGGAAACGCAGTTGGTACCCGGCCGGAGTTTCACGATCCATTACACCCTGGATCCTGCCGGAATACGCCTGATAGACCCATGATTCGCTCACAAATGCCATAGGGTAACTTTTCAAGTGCATCGTCTTTTTCCCAAAATCCATACTTAACACTAATCCATGAAAGTATTTTTCAAACTGCTGCAAATTGCCATTATAGCGCTTCCGTTACTCGCCATGCGTGCCGACAAACCTCTTCGGGTCGTATTCTTCGGCGATTCCATTACGCAGGCGGGCGTGAGTCCTACCGGCTACATCACCAAAGTAGGTGAAATGCTGAAATCCAAGGGCCAGGACAGCGAATACGAGCTGATCGGCGCCGGAATCGGTGGAAATAAGGTATATGACCTCTATTTAAGGCTCGAAGACGACGTGCTGGCCAAAAAGCCGGATGTGGTATTCATTTATGTGGGTATCAACGATGTATGGCACAAAGCGTCCTCAGGAACCGGTACCGACCCCGACAAATACGTGAAGTTTTATGAGGCGTTGATCAAGAAACTGAAAGCGCAGAATATCCGTGTGATCGTGTGTACGCCTACCGTGATCGGTGAGCGCAACGATAATTCCAACCAGCAGGACGGTGATTTGAACCAGTACTCCAAACTGATCCGCGAGATCGCGACGCGCAACAACCTGCAACTACTCGACCTGCGCAAGCATTTCCAGGACTATCTGGCCAAAAATAATCCTGAAAACAAGGAAAAAGGCATTCTAACGACCGACCGCGTGCATTTAACAGAGGCCGGCAACCAGTTCCTGGCGGAGAAAATGCTGGAAGCATTGGTACAGAAATAAAATTTGCATTCCGATTAGCGAGGAGAATCCCGGGCGTTCAGCTTCCGGGATTTTCTTTTTTGGAGCCGAAATAACCGTTTGATAACCACTAGCGTCACCTGAACATTACTTTCGGAAAGAGTTTGAGATAAGTACAAAATTGAAAACCGGGTCGGCCGCCCTGTTTTACACTTCACCTTATCCCAAATTTTATCCTATGAAACGACACCTCCTGCCGTTATTGATCGCGGCGTCAGTCATTCTCCTGTTTGTTTACGCAT
Organism: Dyadobacter sp.; assembly: GCA_035565435.1. Taxonomy (GTDB): domain Bacteria; phylum Bacteroidota; class Bacteroidia; order Cytophagales; family Spirosomataceae; genus Dyadobacter. The sequence goes on from DATMSL010000849.1 coordinate 6,106, forward strand.
GCTACACGCGTTTTTCCCCAAACCATTTAACTCCATCAGCCTCCGGCACTCAGGATGTAAACCCGGTACAATCTCCTAAACATGCGCTGTCCGGCATTGGAGAAGCCATTGCCTCGCGCGAGTACCATATTACGCACGACCATACCAGGCGTATGCTTCAAAGCCCCAACCGGAAGCATAACCTCCGGGCATATTACCAACCCGGAAACCTCACCATTCAGAACCGGGTCGATTCCTCCGGTCATAACTTCTCTTTTACATTAAAAAATCAAGGCATTTGGGCCGACGGTGACCTGATTGACCAGCCTGATCCCGCTGTCGAACCTGAAATACAGGAAAACAGGTTACTGATCCGCTATGCAAAATTTGCAGAGGAATTTATCAATAACGAAGATGGCGTAAGGCAGAATTTCATCGTCCGTGAGGCACCTGCTGGTACAAAGGAATTGAAGGTAAAACTTGCGGCCAGAGGCCTGCGCATTCAGCATCGTGGTAAAAATGAATTACTGCTTTTTGCCCAAAATGATGCAACCCATCCCCGCCTCATTTACCGCGATCTCCAATGCTGGGACGCGCATAACCAGCCGCTCACCGCGCATTTGACCGGGCAGGATCAGCAAATCCTGATCACCGTCGACGTCCGCAACGCCACCTACCCGGTAACCATTGACCCGATTGTCACAAATGGCAACCCGGCTAATGCAAATGCCCTGCTGGAGTCGGATCAGGCCGACGCCTGGCTGGGCTTTTCGGTCGCCAGTGCAGGAGATGTGAACGGCGATGGTTACAGCGATGTACTGGCCGGAGCGCCGCATTATGATAATGGCGAAGACAGTGAAGGCGCCGCATTTCTATACTACGGTTCCGCTAACGGGCTCGGTCCGGCGCCCACACTTTTGGAAAGTAACCAGGCTCACGCCCAAATGGGTTATTCGGTTGCAAGCGCAGGGGATATCAACAGCGACGGTTTCAGCGACATTGCAATCGGCGCGCCATTTTACGACAATGGACAAGTCAATGAGGGAGCTATCTTCGTGCACCTCGGTTCTCCCACGGGGATAAAACCCAATCCGGCCGCGATTCTGGAGGGGAATCAGTCCGGAGCGCAATTTGGTATAGCGATTGCACTGGCTGGTGATATCAATGGCGATCATTACAGTGACTTAATTGCTGGCGCAAACAAGTTCAGTCAGGGGCAGTTGAACGAAGGAGCCGCGTTTATTTACTACGGTTCAAAAGCCGGCGTCGACCCCAATCTGGCAACCACGCTTGAAATGAACCAGCCCGTTTCTGAAATGGGGACCTCGGTAGCAGGTGCCGGGGACGTTAATGCAGACGGCTTCGGTGATGTGCTCGTCGGTGCGCCGTTTTACGATCAGGGGGAAACCGACGAAGGCGCTGCATTCGTCTATCTGGGGAGCGTAAAAGGCATCTCACAGTCTCCGACCATTATGCAAAGCAATCAGGCGGACGCCCACCTGGGTACAGCGCTTGCATCCGCGGGTGACCTCAATGGCGACAATTTTTCGGACATCATCGTCGGCATACCGCATTACGACAAAGCGTATGCCGATCAGGGTTTGGTCAAAATTCACCTCGGTTCCGCGAATGGAATCAATCCGAATACCGCCATTGCACTGGTAGGACAGCAGATGACGGAAGAATTCGGTCGTGCGGTCGCCTGCGCGGGAGATATCGAAGGCGACGGCCATGCCGATATCCTGATTTCGAGCCGCACAAAAGGTAAGAATCTACCGAATGAAGGTGTAGTAATGCTTTTTCCCGGGATTCAGACTGGTATTGATAAAACGCCTGCATCTGTTTTCAAAAGTGGTCAGGCCAATGCATATTTCGGACAGTCGCTGGCAAGTGCGGGCGACATAGACGGCGACGGGTACAGCGACATTATCATGGGCGCTCACCTTTATGATCACGGGGAGAGCGATGAAGGCGCTATCATGGTCTGGCATGGTGGCGCATCCCATCCGGACACTGCCAGCGCAACAGCCCTGCATTCGATTCAGCCGGAATCGCAATTCGGATATGCGGTATCGGGTGCAGGTGACGTTGATGGCGATGGGTACGATGACATGGTCGTCGGCGCGCCGCTTTATGACAATGGACAATCCGAAGAAGGTGCAGCCTTTCTGTTCAGAGGAACGTCCAACGGCATCAGCAAAACAGCCACCAATATGCTCGAAGCCGACCAGGCCGATGCCGGTTTCGGCACATCCGTTTCCGCCGCCGGGGATGTCAATGGCGATGGCTTTGGCGACATTATCATAGGCGCCATGCATTACGACAATGGCGAGGATGAAGAAGGTGCAGCGTTCGTATACCTGGGCTCGCCCGCCGGCCTCAATCCTGTTCCTGTAAAGCTGGAAAGCAACAAAACCGGTGCCTGGTTTGGGTGCGCCGTAGCCCACGCGGGCGACCTCAACAACGATGGATTTTCGGAAATAGTGATCGGAGCGATAAACTATTCCAATGGCCAATCGGAAGAAGGAGCACTTTACATTTTCCCTGGCTCATCGAATGGCCCCAACCCTGCCGGACTGCGCATCGTCGAAAGCGACCTGGAAGACGCGCGGCTCGGGAATGCCGTATCTCCCGCCGGCGATCTGAATGGCGACGGTAGCGACGACCTCGTTGCAGGCGCATACAGCGTTGGCGATTACGACGCAGGCGCAATCTTCATTGGATATGGAAAAGCCAGTTCACTGGATTCACTTACAATAGATTGCGTCAAAGGCACACAGGACCAGGCCCATTTCGGCTGGGATGTTTCGGGCGCGGGCGATGTGAATGGCGACGGTTTTCACGACCTGGTCGTTGGTGCACATGGCTACGATAATGGCGATGGGGCCGCGCACATTTACTATGGCTCCCCTGCGGGCATCACACCGGCGAACGTCACGCACCTGTATGCACACGAGACGGGTATGGCCGCGGCCATGGGTGAGTCCGTGGCAGGCGTGGGCGACCTCGATGGTGATGGCTATTGCGATGTGGTGATCGGTGAGCCATGGTTCATCGATGAAAACACTTCGGTACTAACCGGCCTGGCGCTAATCTACTACGGATCGCCGGCAGGGATCGACACAAGCCCTCAACGCATTCAGGGCAATGCCAATGACACTTATGATTTCTTCGGCTGGTCGGTAGCAGCAGCCGGCGATGTGAACGCGGATGGTTTCAGTGATATGATCGCCGGCTCGCCTAATTTCAGCACCGGTCAGACCGACGCGGATGCTGCATTTGTTTATTATGGAAACAATGGCCGGGGGCTGCGCAACAATATCCGCCTCTACAATTCGGACCTGACCACTTTACTGAATTACCAGCAGCACAACAAAAGCGATTTTGGGATCGGACTGGCTGCCCAATCATTCCTGGGTGTAAATAGAGGAAAGCTGGTATGGGAGACGGTGGCAAACGGAAACAGTTTCTCGATCGGTGCAAATGGCTGGTTCGCCAATAGTACTTTCTCTAATGGATCTCAAAAAGGATATTACAACCTGACAGGCGCTGAGCTAAAAAGTATGGTCGAGAAACCAGGACCCGGGACGAGCCTGAGGGCCAGAATCAGGTACCATGCTGCCCTTGCATTAACAGGCCAGATGTATGGTCCCTGGCGATACGTTACCGGACCCGCGACAGGAGCAACCAGCGCACCGGCCCCACTAAGTCCCACAAACGCGTCCCAAGAAACCACTGTTGAATTGGCATACGTATATCCAAATCCGGCAGCACATACATTGCACATTCGAACCAAGAAACATATGTCCATTGCCGAATCTTCCCTAATCACAACCCGCGGCTCGGCAATCCGAAAGTGGATAAGTGATTTTGAGAAACTGGACATCAGAGGGATCCCTCCCGGCCGCTACATCCTCCGCATCCGGTACACCGATGCCCCTGCGAGCCACCATTCCATTATACTGCATTAATTATCCTGCGGCGACTTTCAGAAGATCAC
>DATMSL010000850.1:0-3413 GCA_035565435.1 Dyadobacter sp.
GCAAATGCCTGCGACATTACCGTGTTTATCGATTAACACATGCATTGGGTATCCATTCAAGCCGAGCGTGTCATTCAGATAGCTTTTTTTACCGGCGACGATCGCATAGTCGAACTTTTTGCTTTTCAGAAATCTCTTTAAGGCATTTGCAGAATCCATCGCTACACTCAGAAACATCACATCATCTCTTTTACGGTTGCTGGCCACGATAGCATTTAACTCCGGCATCTCAGCAATACAGGGTAAGCAGCCTATAAACCAAAACTTCATCACCACGAATTTGCTTTTCGTAGTTTTCGCGTCGAAAATCCGATTATCGATCGATGTGAATCCGAAGCCTTTCAGCGGCTTTCCGATTTTGAGAAAATCTTTGAAATCACTGTATGCACTCGCCCGTAACTGATTGCGAATCTCTTCGTCCACATCCGCACCGACGCTCTTTAATTGGTACTGAATAGCTGTATCTGCATTGATATATTTTAAGACGGCAAAACCGCCGGTACTGTACTTTTGCATAAACGAGTCGCGTGGAATCAGCGTACCATCCGTATCAAATGCGGTGAAAGGCTTATAGAACTTAATATTTTGGGAATAATAGCTCCACCAATGCGGAAAGTCAGATAGCGACTCCTTGCTGCCCGCCGCGGGCTTACCCAATTTTGCGCCGTCGCCCGAACACGACATGATCAGCACAGTAAACAGCAAAAAAATGGAAACACCCGGCATTTTCATGACTTAAATATTTGATTGAAAGATGGTTTCGATATCCAAACTTATCCGCCAGCTTTTTATACCCATTTTAAAATATGCCAAATCGCGCGTATGCTGCATGGCTGCAAAACCGGTTCACTAGCTGCTAAGCCAACGCAATGACTAATTGTTCTCCTTTCTTGAAAGTAATATCCTTCCCAAACTGAATGGTCATCATGTTTTCTTCTTCCTTGAATGTCGCAGGAATTTTTTGGGTGCCCAACGATGCGGAAACAGATTTGAAATTCTGACTGCCCAGCTTCTCGAACCGGCACTGCCGCAGGCGCAGGGAGCCGTATTTCAAATCAAGCTTATGCTCTTGCTTGGTACCCGCGACTTTTTGAGAATATGTACCCCACCCTTCGGCCACGGTAAAAGGAGCCCTGAAATTTTGTTTGTCCCACCTGGGCGCAAATTGTATTTGGCCTTTCGGACCGTGGTATTGAAAGCCGCAGGCAGTAATAAAAGTACCGTAGCTCGCCATAGCCCTTGCATAATGGTCGCTGCATTCGATTTCGTTATATGGATTACGCTTGGCGCCATGGTACCGATCGTGAATAAAGCGCGTCAGAATAAGCGCCTGGTCGGTCATTCCTTCGGCCATCATATGCGCTGCTACCTGATGCTCAAAGCCGCTCATGCATTCGTGAAAATACCCGAGCTGCCAGGTAACGTTTTCGCCGAAGGGCTTTTCTTCATTTAGCGGATTGGTAGTCATCACCATTCCACCTTCGCCGGCCACCGCATAAGGACGGCCCCCCAGATGGGTTTTAATGTAGGGCCCGACATCGGTGGTAAAATTGTATTTCCATAGTGCCTTCAATGCGGACAGTGTCTTGGCCTGATCAAGAACGCGCGGCAAACCTACCTGATGCGCCCAGCTCTGGCCATACACCTGATCGATGTGGCAAGTGTTATATGAACCCAGCTTCTTACGTCCCTGAATGGCGTCAGGCCGGTGGATGAAATATTCCCCGTTAAAAAGATGCTGCTCCATGTTAGCCTTTCCCTTTGTCACATAATCCCCGCAGACCTTAGCAAAACCAGTATCCCCCACTTCGGCTGCCATCGCCTGGGCGGCGCTGGCAGCCGCGATACAAAGCCCGACAATCCATGCTATTTCACCTTCCCAGATGGCATCCAGGGTATTTTCCATCGGAGTGTCGGTCATACCATCCCCATTTTTGTCCTGCGCGAGCATGAACTCGACCGCTTTTTTGATCTTTGGCCAGTTTTCTGTCAAAAAACTATCGTCGGCCGACATTTGGTGCTCCCTGTAAAAGCGCAGGATCGTGCCGGCCTGGCCGTCAATGGCCGGGCGGCTCTCATTTTCAGCTCGGAAAATAATAGCCCCTGAATCTTTCTCAAATCCGGCGCCCAGATCGACGTCCGCCCTCAAACCCCGTTCAAGCTCCGGGAAAATCCGCGCTATACTGTGGGCGTACTGGTAGACGTGCGTGCAGGTGCCTGCGCATGCGCCTACGCCTTCCCAACCCCAGAAGCGGCCGCTAGCGAAGCGGTAGGTATTCGCAGTGGCCAATGTAGCGATGTTGGTGAAAGTCCTTTCCAAAAACCAGTGGGGCAATGTCGAGTCGTTCCAGGTCTGATGCCACTGCTCGGTATCCCGGGTCAGGGAGCTGAAATTCTCGGCTACATGGCGCGTAACCTCGCCTGCGTCTTTGAACCGGGCGCCATAGTAATAGCCGGCCTGAGCATCTTTGACCAGGGTTTGCAGTTTTCGGTTCGGATTGTTGAAATGCCACGCAATGACAAAATCCTCCTGCATACTTGCCTGGGGTTTCAAACTGTTTTCTACCAGAAGGGTGCCCGTGAGCTTTTCAGGCCCGGCAGCTTTGGCTTCCATCAAATCCGGCAGCTCAAAAGCCGCCGAATTCACCGGCCACGAGGAGAACCCGGCCACCGATCGCGCATTTTTATTCATCACTGCAAAAGCGGTACTGCCAAAATCGGTGGCTTGTTTGACCGACTGCTCATCAGATAGAAATTCACAAAACAGTTCAGTCCTGTTCCCGTGCCTTCTGGCCACATTGATCCTTGTGCCGTTCTTTTCATTTGCCGAAACTTTGCTGGCGCCGTTTTCCATCCAGCCCAGTACTGATACCTGAACGGGCATGGCAGATTTGTTCTTCACCGACAAACGGAGAATAGTTGCCGGTAGTGAGGAGCGCTCGGTGTCCAGCGGAATAAATGGTGAATATCCTCTGAGCGTAACCTCCACAGGCAATGCTTTGGAGTGGTACCTTACCGTTGCAATGGGGTATTTTGCTTCAAAACTCACTTCGTCCCAGTCTTTCTCATTCAGCTCCCTGACGATCGTGCGTCCCTGGTATTGAATGCGCAGCGCAAAACCTTGGTCCAGCCGTCTTTTATTCTCTGCAATGGCCGGCTCGACATAGCTTGCCCCGTCGCGCGAACGTATTTTCCTGGTGGAAGTGCCGTCCTCCCATAGAACGGTTTTCGGGTCGATCCCTTCGCTTTTTCCCTCTTCGGACTCGTTGTATATCTGCCAAAGCCAGAGCCTGCCATCCCCGCCCAGGTAGACCGTCCCGGTATGCAATCCGCCTACGGGCATACCTATGAAGGAAAGCTCGTTTCGGGTTTTCAAATATCGGGTTGGCTCGTCCCGCTGATACAACGATTTT
>DATMSL010000851.1:0-8485 GCA_035565435.1 Dyadobacter sp.
GGTTAGATTCGTCAGGTCTAAAGGATATTTATATGCCCCAGCTGCGTGGTAATTATCTACGATAGTAGTTATGATTTCCACCATTCGCAGATACATTAAGCTGCGGAAAAGTATTGGCTTGAATAGATGGATTCGCTGTAAAATTACCGCTACTGAGCTCGTTATACCACGCATCTCCCAAATCCGGCAGGCCGGTCCCTGAGAAGTGAGGAGAACCGATAGGTCTTAGCGGTTGGATGTTGTCTGTCTGAGATGGAGTAACCAAATGGAAATACGGAAAATCGATGATATCCGGTACCGTTGAGAGGATAACTTTTGCATCGGCGTTTTTTAGAGCGATCAACAACTGTATCAGCGGATTTCCCTCTTCATTGGTGGCAGCAAACGGTAGCGAAGATGTTTGGTAGCCGCCTGTGGTTGCGTAAACAATGAAGTCATCAATGCCCCAGTTCTATTGTACACAGGTCTGACTTTTGACTCAAAGCATAGTCAAGCACGCTGGTGTCTCATTGAGAATTATCACTTTCTGAAAGATACCGGCGAAAGAAATGGCGGTATTGAAAATCGTAGGGAATCGACGGAATTAAATCACAATTATGCCGCCAGTCCTGGCGATCGCCGAAAGCAAAGATTCCTGCAAACGGCAATCCAACATTATCAACCCTCCCGCTATAAGCATTGAAGGTGAGGGGCTCGCGTTGAATGATTGCTGAACTTCCAGCTACCTTTTGAAATGTTGGGAATGGGTTTGTTCGTGTTCGTTTGAAATATTCGGAGCCGTTAGCCTCTCCGCGTCCGAACAATGGCTGGACAAAGTCCTGCATAGCCATTTGCCGGGCAATTAAGCTCGGATAAGAAGCAAGTTGGGCAAATCGATAGAGGCCTCCGTTTCGTACGCCGGCTGTCAGCGATCCGCCGATTGCCAGATAGCGCGGTTCCTTACCCGAAGAGGATAACAATAAAGTGGTTTCGCTTGCTGGCGAGCTTCCCAGCTCGTTGAAAAGATTTTCAGAAATCGTGTCAGGCTCGGCAAGATCAGCGCCGACAGGGAAAGGTAATTTCTGTGCATGTAGTAAGCACTTGCAAGCAGTTTCTTCCTGGACGTTAGCTATCTGAAATGCATAGGATGACACCGAAACAGAACAAAAAAGGCATGTACAACAGGTTAGAATTCTTTTCATAGCAGTAAATAGAAATGATCAATGGAGATAACTCTATAAAGAGACTAATCTATTTTTAGCACACCAAAAAGAACCGGTTGTACTTTACACTTATGCCGGTTGTACTTTACAACTTGACCATCAACCGTAAATCATATACTTTGCGGCATTCCTTCCTCCACACACTCGTGCTTATATGGCAAATTTTTCCCGAACGATCCGTGCGGTACGCATGATGAAAGGTGTTAAGCAAGCTGAAATCGCTGATCTCTTAGAGGTTCGACAACAGTCCGTCAGCAAGCTGGAAAACGGCAAGACACGCATTTCGAAAATGGTTGCCGATAAAATTGCCCGGTATCTGGGTTTCAGTAATGGTGCTGAAATGGAGAGTTTTTATGAGAAACACATAAGTAGCCATATTAACATCAACGGATTCGAAGAACCCAACTGATTCAAATGCAAAAAGAGCACGGATCTCATGACCCGTGCTCTTTTCATCATAATATCTCAAATACTATTTCTTCTTAGTCCCAGCCAGACTCGGCTCTTTCGAGATCACGATCAGATCTGACAGCATTCTGCCCGTTTCTGTGAGATAGATATCTTTTTTCTTCTTCACATCCTTGGGGGCCTCGGCTACTTTTGAATCTGCTTCGTCTTCATCGTCACCGTCTACATTATCCTCGCCCAGTTGCTTCATAGCCGCACGTTTTTTCTCTGCTTCATCGCGCTCTGCTTTGCGTTTGGACTCCTGCAACGAAACGATTTTATTCTCCCGTGCTTCCTTAAAGTCACTCAGCGTTTTTACAAGCGTTTTCAGCTCCTCGTCGGTTTTGAGGCGATGCTTGTATTTGTCACGAAGCTGCTCAACGATCTTCGGATTGATATTGCTCGTGACGTCATAGCGCGATGAAGGGATTTGGTCCCAGGGCAATGCACTTGGCTGGGAGCCTTCGCCGTATTCGTTCACTTTGAATGCAGTTGGCAGTTCCAAATCGGGCGTTACGCCTTTCAGCTGCGTGCTGCTGCCGTTAATGCGATAGAATTTCGCAACAGTCAATTTCACTTGTCCGAGTTGATCCTGCTCTTTCGGTACCCATTGGTTCAGGTCGATCAGCGTCTGAACGGTTCCTTTTCCGTAAGTCTGCTCACCTACGATCAGGCCGCGTTTGTAATCCTGGATCGCCGCTGCGAAAATTTCGGATGCGGATGCACTGAAACGGTTCACCATTACAGCAAGCGGTCCGTCATAAGCAATGCTAGGGTCGTTGTCCGATTGTACTTCGATTTCGCCCTGGCTTTCTTTCACCTGAACGACCGGCCCGCGGTTAATGAACAAGCCCGTCAATGAAACAGCTTCTGTCAATGAACCACCGCCATTGTTACGCAGGTCGATCACGATACCGTCAACATTCGATGCCTGCAAATTGGTAATCAGTTTCTGAACGTCGCGGGTGGTGCTTGAAAACTCTTTCTCGCGGTGTTGCGCACCTTCGAAATCGCGGTAGAACAACGGAATGTCGATCACTCCGATTTTATAATCCTTGTTACCATTATTAATGGATACAATTTCGCTCTTCGCACGCTGTTCTTCGAGTTTGATCTTCTCGCGCACGAGACGGTATTCTTTCGGAGCAGATCCCGGCAAGGCATCGGCAGAAATTACCTGCAAACGCACCACAGTCGACTTGGGACCTTTGATCAGTTTCACGGCATCATCCACAAACCAGCCGACGATATCCACAAACTTGCCTTCATCTCCTTGCGCTACGGCAACGATTTTATCCTCTTTTTTAAGTTGCTTTCCTTTGAATGCAGGCCCTCCGGGGATTACCTCCACGATTTTGATATAATTATCTTCCTCACGAAGCAGTGCACCGATACCTTCCAGCGACTGGCTCATTTCCTGTTTGAAACGATCGGCCGAAGTAGGCGCCATGTAGCTCGTATGCGGGTCAAGCGACTCCGCGTACGCATTCATGAACATCTGGAACACCTGCTCGGTACGGATGCGCCCCAATGCACGGTCGCGGCTTTTGTAGCGGTCGCGTAGCGTACTGATCACCGCAGTGTCCGCTTTACCCGACAGTTTGAGGTCTAATGCCTCGCTTTTCAGGTACTTGCGCCAGGTATCGTTCAGTTCGTCGGTGTTTTTAGCCCATGCCGCCTTCTCGCGGTCGGTATTCATGGACTCGTCCTGGTTGAAATCGAACGGTTTTGCTTCTTTCAGCAATGTCTGGATGTACTCGCTTCTTTCTTTATAGCGCTTTCTGAAAACGTTATACATCTGGAAAGGAACATCCAGTTCTCTTTTTTGTAAATAGTCGTCGAAAGAGTTCTTATACTGCTCGAAATCCGCAAGGTCAGAGGCCAGGTAGTAGAGCTTACCATGGTCGATCGCATCGATATACTTATCAAAAATCGCTGCTGAAAGAGAGTCATTCAGCTTTGTTTTTCTATAATGATAACTGGATAAGATCCTCGTTGTCAGCTCCTCCGCTTTATATTGCGCCGGAATCGGTTTGATATCTTCATCCATGGAGGCGGCCGTAGGTGCCATTACCCCCACTCGTTCCTGAACAGGGCCCCGCTGCCAACCCAGCAACACAACCGGAATAAGAGTGATAAGATACTTTTTCATTTGCACGTTTGCTATTTTACGATTTCCAATAATTCAACCTCAAATACGAGGGCCGAATAAGCCGGTATCTGAGGTCCTGCCGCACGCTCACCGTAAGCCAGCTGATATGGAATGAAAAGTTTCCATTTCGATCCGACAGGCATTAACTGCAGCGCCTCGGTCCATCCTTTGATCACGCCATTGACGGGGAATTCAACCGGCTCGCCTCTGTCGACCGAGCTGTCAAAAACCGTTCCATTCGTCAATGTACCATGGTAGTGTGTCTTCACTTTATCCGTTGCTGCCGGCTTAGGACCGTCGCCATTCTTGATAATCTGATATTGCAGGCCGCTTTCAGTCGTCACTACACCTTCCTTCTTCTTGTTTTCTTCCAAAAACTTCTCGCCTTCCTTGCGTACTACGGCACCTTTCTCCTCCATCATCTTGGTGAAGTAACCTTGGATGAACATATTCGCTTCATCGGACGTAAATGCGGTTTTTTCGCCTTTCAGTGCCGCTTTCACGGTTTGTGTAAGCAGGTCTGCATTCAGGTCCTTGATGCCTTGTGACGATATCGAGTTTGCGAAGCTAACCCCTATTGCCGCAGACAAAGAGTCGGCTGTTGTTTTCAATGTTGCAGGAGCTGCTGTTGTTTTTGCAGGTGTTGCCGCTGATTTCTTTACAGTTGCAGCGGGTTTTGTTGTTTTCTTGATAGTCTGTGCGTTGCCTTCCGCGGTTGCCAATACTCCAAATGCCAGGGCTGCTAAAATGGTTTTTTCTAATTTGTACATTATACTGAAAGACGTTCGAAAAGATTAGAATTTAATACGTAATTGCTATTAACGATCTCAATTACAACAAAAACACAATCAGTACCTAAAAAAGTTTTAAAAATGTTATTAGAAGCTGATAAACGGTAAATTTGCATTCCGCGACGCCCTTCCGCCCGTATCCTTGGAAAAATCTAATTTTATATCGCAGGTTTTAGTTAAATCATTCTGTTTTTACCAAAATAAAACTCTACCTTTGCGGCAGTTTTCAGAAAACTTACTACTATACTCTAAATAAGTCAATTATACTATGGTATCTGTTAGACCGGATGAAGTTTCGGCCATCCTGCGCGAACAACTTGCAGGCGCTAGATCAGAAGCAGAACTCGAAGAAGTAGGAACAGTCCTTCAAGTTGGTGACGGTGTTGCCCGCATTTATGGTCTTTCCCAGGTACAGGCAGGTGAGCTGCTTGTTTTCGAGAATGGCCTTAAGGCTCTTGCTCTCAACCTCGAAGAGGACAATGTGGGTGCCGTATTGCTGGGGGATTTCAGTGACATCAAAGAAGGTGCTACTGTAAAACGTACCAAAGAAATCGCTTCCGTGAAAGTGGGTGACGGAATCGTCGGCCGTGTGGTAAACACGCTGGCTGAGCCGATCGACGGAAACGGACCTATTACTGGTGAGACTTTCGAGATGCCTATCGAGCGTAAAGCACCGGGGGTAATCTACCGTCAGCCGGTAACCGAGCCGCTTCAAACCGGTATCAAAGCGATCGATGCGATGATCCCCATCGGACGCGGACAGCGCGAGCTGATCATCGGTGACCGCCAGACAGGTAAGACTGCGGTGGCGATCGATACAATCATTAACCAGAAGGAGTTCTACGACAAAGGAGAGCCCGTATTCTGTATCTACGTTGCCTGCGGCCAGAAAGCTTCGACTATCAAGTCGATCGAAGCTACGCTCCGCAAATACGGCGCGATGGATTACACCGTGATCGTGGCTGCTGCTGCTTCGGATCCTTCTCCAATGCAATTCTACGCTCCGTTTACAGGTGCTGCGATTGGTGAGTACTTCCGTGACACCGGCCGTCCTGCACTCGTAATCTACGATGACCTTTCGAAACAAGCGGTGTCTTACCGCGAAGTGTCCCTGCTCCTCCGTCGTCCTCCGGGCCGCGAAGCTTACCCAGGTGATGTATTCTACCTCCACAGCCGCCTTTTGGAACGTGCTGCGAAAGTAATCGCTGACGACAGCATCGCTGCGAACATGAACGACCTTCCGCCTTCATTGAAAGGTAAAGTAAAAGGTGGTGGTTCACTCACAGCCCTTCCGATCATCGAAACACAGGCTGGTGACGTTTCGGCTTACATTCCTACGAACGTAATCTCGATCACCGACGGTCAGATCTTCCTCGAATCCAACCTGTTCAACTCGGGTATCCGTCCTGCGATCAACGTAGGTATCTCGGTATCACGTGTGGGTGGTAACGCGCAGATCAAATCGATGAAGAAAGTTTCGGGTACCCTGAAACTGGATCAGGCGCAGTTCCGCGAGCTCGAAGCATTTGCGAAATTCGGTTCCGACCTCGATGCCGCTACCAAGCTAGCGATCGACCGGGGACGCCGCAACCAGGAAGTTTTGAAACAAGCTCAATACGCGCCGGTTCCTGTTGAACTGCAGGTAGCGACCGTTTACGCATCCACCAAAGGTTTGCTGGATACCGTAGACGTAGCACGTGTGAAAGAATTCGAAAAGGATTTCACGACCGTATTGGCCAGCCAGAATAAAGAAGCACTCGCTGCTTTGCGTGCCGGAAAACTGGACAACAGCGTAACAGACGTTATCGAGAAAGTAGCTAAAGAAGTTGCTGTAAAATATCGTTAACCGGTAAAAATGCCGGAGCGGCACCCGTTCCGGCATTTTCCTAGTACATATATAATAGGATCACCGGATCGCTTAAAACACCCAGAAAATGGCAAGCTTAAAAGAAGTACGTAACCGTATCGTTTCGGTTAATTCCACACAGCAAATCACCAAAGCCATGAAAATGGTGGCGGCAGCCAAGCTGCGTCGTGCACAGGACAACATTCTGCAAATGCGCCCTTATGCACAGAAGCTTGGTGAAATGCTTCTGACAGTTTCGTCAGGATCGGAAAGCGCTGCCGACAGCCCATTGAAAGCCGTTCGCCCGGTAGAAAAGGTGCTCGTCATTGTCGTCACTTCCGACCGTGGATTGTGCGGAGCATTCAATACCAATGTTATCAAAGCTACTATCCAGCTGATCGAGTCGAAATATGCGGCTCAGGCAGCGAAAGGAAATGTAGAAATTTTTGCCATCGGTAAAAAAGGCGCAGAAACGCTCGTACGCCGCGGTTTTACTGTAAATACAGCTTATACCGACCTTTTCGGCCGCTTGAGCTTTGTGAACGTGAAAAGCGCAGCCGAAGAAATCATGAAAGATTTCTCGGAAGGCCGTTACGACGCGGTGGATATCGTGTACAACGAATTTAAAAACGTAGCAACGCAAATCATCCACGCCGATCCCTATTTGCCGATCGTAGCTGAAAACAAATCGACCAAGTCGAAAAAGACCGAGGTTAACTATATTTTCGAACCGGCCGAAGAAGAAATCCTTGCGGAATTGATTCCTAAGTCGCTCAAAATCCAGTTGTACCGCGCTGTCCTCGAATCCAATGCATCGGAGCAGGGAGCGCGTATGACAGCGATGGACAAAGCAACGGAAAACGCCCAGGAGCTTCTGAAAGACCTGCGCCTTGTGTACAACCGTACGCGTCAGGCAGCGATTACGAAGGAGATCCTCGAAATCGTAGGTGGTGCCGAAGCATTGAAAAACTAAGGTTACCTACAACTATATTCCAAACGGCCGGATTGCAACAATCCGGCCGTTTTTTTGTTTATTTACTAATGTAGTCTGTCATTTAAATGAACAAATGATGGCTGATTTGATTGAAAGGATTACGGTTAACCCTGATTTATGTAATGGGAAGCCGACGATCAGGAATAAAAGGATTACCGTGCAAACGATATTAGAGCACTTGGCAGGCGGTGATGACCGGGAGACTATTTTGCATCAATTTCCGTCACTTGAAAATGCCGATATAGACGCGTGTGTGAACTTCTGACTAAACCTGACTATTCTTGACTACACCTGACAAACATTACAAACCAACCACACCATATGCAACATTCCAAAAGCCTTTTCAAACTACTCGCATTCCTGATCGTCGCAGTTTTTAGCAATTCCGTAAGTGCACAGACGGTTGACGACATTATCGCCAAACACGTGAAAGCCATGGGCGGCGAGAAGCTGGGCAAGCTGCAAAGCATGAAGATCTCGGCCGAAATGGACATTATGAATATGAAAGTCCCGATTACCACGATCATCGTGCAGAATAAAGGATTCCGGAGTGAAAGTACCGTACAGGGAATGACGGTCGTGCAGGCGGTGAGCGGCAATACGGGATGGACCATCAACCCAATGGCCGGCAATACCAAACCGACCGCATTGCCGGAAGATGCGGTCAAATCCCTGGCCAATGAAACCGATCTGACGGGCCTTTATAACTACAAGGAAAAAGGCTACAAAGTCACGCTGGATGGTGAGGAAGACCTGGGCGGCGCAAAGGTTTATAAGGTAACCATGACTTTACCGAATGCCGTGCGGAGAATCAACTATATTTCAAAAGACACCTTCTACATTCTGAAAATTGTTGCCCAAACGTCGATGAACGGGCAAGATATCATGTCGGAAAACGTGCAATCGGATTTCCGTGCGGTGGATGGCATTTACTATCCGTTTTCCTCGGAAGTGACTACCTCCGCAATGCCCGGCACCAAGATGGGACTTAAAATCACAAACCTGGAAGTGAATCCACAGGTCGATCCCAAAATTTTCGAAATGCCTCAATAG
>DATMSL010000852.1:0-1890 GCA_035565435.1 Dyadobacter sp.
GACTATCAGAACAAAGCGGACAAAACTGCCGGTACGATCAAAATCCACCTGGACCCGGTTACCGGCGCCATGTGTTTTGTGAAAGAGACCAGTTTCGGGCAAGGCGGCAAGTCCTTTGATTTTGTCATCGGCTTCCCGGACGGGAAATACATTTTCTGTGGCACGGATGAGGACGGGAAGAAAGTGAGGATTAATGAAGTGGTAAAAGAATTCAAACCTGATGTGGACACGAAAAAGCAGCAGCAGGATGACTTCAAGACCTACGTCGTTCCTACGGAAAACAAAAGGGAGGAATTTGGCCTGACCAGCACCGAGTACGACCTGACCTACGCCACTTCCGGCAGTCAGGAGAAAATCTGGCTTACCAGAACGCCATTCAGCGTGTACCCGCTTTATGGCCTGGAATTTGTCGAAAGCGCCGTTAGCTTACCGGTTTCGTTCGACTACATGAACCTGCTGCCTTCGGATTTGCTGCTTTCGGAAATTAATTCGAAGGATGTGGTATTGAAACTGAAAAACTTTGGAAAGGATCCTTACACGGCGAACGCCAAGGGATATACAGTATTGAAGGTGAATGACTAATGTTTGATAAATGTCAGTCTGAGCGAAGTCGAAGACAGTCAGTACGGAGCCGTCTCACATGCCCTTCGACTGCGCTCAGGATGACATTTGCTATGCATTCTCTACTGGAACCGCGGTTTCCGTGCTAGCCTCCGCCTGTGCGCGTTCGGCCATTACCTCGGATAGCGGACGCATATTGGCCGGAATTTCCGGCTCCTTATCTTCATCTGCCGAGTACGGGAACACGTCCAGGATAGGCGTGAGGGTAATGTCCGTCACTTCGTAAGGGATCAGGAAGTTGCGCATGCTCTCGTTGATCCGGTCGAGGGCTTGCTGGATGCCTTCCGCATTCACCAGCATATAATTCACGATTTTTTTCTCCTTGCCGCTTTTTTCATCTACGGAAAAGTAAATGACCTTCGCTTTGAACCACTGTTCGCCTTCTTCATATGAGAAGAGGTCGGCCAGGCGCATTCTGCTAATGGCGGTCACGCTGAAATCGCTGGCATCGGTGAGGATCTGCTTGTACAGCCTCGCTTCCGACTCGGTGTATGAAACTGCATCCACGAGATACGTCTCATTGATCGTTTTCAACCTTCCTGCTTCATCTTCTTTTTGATACCGAATTTTTCCTAAATACCAGCTGGCCATTGTTCGTGTTGATTGGTGAAAATTAGAGTGTGCAAATGTAGAGGCTGGCTCGAAAGCACGCAAAAAAATAACACCAGAAACTAATAATCCCCGCCTCGGGTATGCGTTCTGATACCTACTGTTTAACTTGCGAAAAATACATTGTAATGAAAAAACACATTTGGTTGGCTGCAATCGTCCTTGTTGCGGCTGTAATGACAAGTTGCGGCGTGAGCCGCCAGGTTTCGGAAGCAAAGGTTTTTGGTGATTGTAAATATGATATCGCATCGGTAGATAGCGTGTATCTCGCCGGGATCGACGTCCGCGAGTTCAGGAATATCAGGAGTTTCAGCGATTTTGACCTGGCCAAATATCCGCGATTGGCCATGGGGCTGTTAAGAAAAGATGTGCCGTTGAACCTCCGGGTGAATGTGGATATCACGAATCCTACCCGCAAGCGCGCGGCGATCAACCAGCTGGAATACAAGGTGCTGCTGACAGAAAGCGAGATTTTTAACGGCTATCTGAGCCAATTGATTGAAGTAATGCCGGGTACCACGCCCACACGGGTAGCTGTAAGCCTGCAAACCAATGCTTACCAATTACTTTCGAATGACAAAACGCGCGATCAGTTTGTAGACATGATCCTCGCCCTCACCGGCAAGTCGGATGCCAGGCCATCCAAGTTTGTTGTGAAGG
>DATMSL010000853.1:0-3430 GCA_035565435.1 Dyadobacter sp.
AACGGCGCCGGCAAGACGACGCTGATTTCTATTCTCTGCGGTATTATCCCTGTTTCCTCCGGCCAGGTGCAGTTTTTTAACAATGGCGCGACATATTCCAATGCTGAAAGAAAAAGCCGCATCGGTTTTGTACCGCAGGAATATGCATTCTATCAGGAGCTGACCCCGCGTCAGAATCTGGATTACTTCGGGGCGATGTATAATCTTCCCAAAAAGAAACTGGAAGCGCGTCGCGAGCATTTGCTGGAAGTATTGGGCCTTGAAAAAGCGGCCGATAAGAAGGTAGGGACGTTTTCGGGCGGCATGAAACGGCGTGTGAACCTGGCGATCGGCATTATCCATGAGCCGGATATCCTCTTTCTTGACGAGCCGACGGTAGGCGTCGACGTGCAGAGCCGCAATGCAATCATCCGCTATTTACAACAGATCAACCAGGCCGGGACGACGATCATTTATACTTCGCACCACATGTCGGAGGCGGAGGAGTTTTGTAAAAATATCGCGCTGATCGACCACGGAAGCGTCATTGCGGCAGGAGGCTTGCAGCATTTGAAAACCGTGCACGAGGTACCCAACCTGCAAACATTGTTCATTAACCTGACCGGTGAAGAGTACCGCGATTAAAGCCTATGTTTAAATTATACGCATCACTACGCAAAGAACTGCTCCTGCTCATCAACGACAAGGTGGGGCTGGCTTTGATGTTTCTGATGCCGCTGCTGCTGGTTTTTATTATCACCATTATCCAGGATAGTGCCTATAAAATGGTGAATGAGAACCAGATTCCGCTTTTGGTGGTCAATCACGATCGGGGAAAGGAAGGGGAGAAGTTGGTGGAGTTGCTGACCAAATCAGGGCTTTTCAAGATCGATTCGCAGAATGATATCAAGCAGCAGTCATTGAAATCCGAGCTATTGTCAAGAGGGAAGATGATCGCATTGTATATCCCGGCCACGTTTTCGGCCGGGCTCGAGAGCAATGCGGAGGACGTAAGTACCATTTTGATGGACGATCTGGGCTTGGAACGCGATACGACGGTTCGGGAGAAGGTCTCAATGCCCAGACTTTCCTTTTATAATGACCCGGTTTTGCAGGAAAATTACAGCTACTCGGTCATGAGCGTGATCCAGTCGTACATGAGCGTGATCGAAAACTCATTGATGATCGACCGCATGTATGCCAATATGGATATCGCCGAAAGGTCAGCCAAGCTGAAAGACAAGATGATTTCCAACCGCGTAGGTATCGACCAGATCGTGGCGCGAAATAATAACTCTACCGCCATTCCCAATTCCACCCAGCATAATGTGCCTGCATGGACCATTTTTGCCATGTTTTTCATGGTGGTTTCGCTGGGCAGCAATATTGTAAAAGAGCGCATCAACGGCAGTTTTCTCCGCTTGAAAACCATGCCGACCACATTCATGGTAGTGATGTTCAGTAAGATGGCCATTTACGTGATCGTAGCTGCATTACAGGTCGCGCTTACCTTCTCGATGGGTGTGTGGATTTTGCCCAAATTAGGTTTGCCCAAACTGAGCGTGCCCGATAATATCGTCGCGACCATCGCGGTGATTTTCATCAGCAGTATGGCGGCCGTGAGTTACGCTTTAATGATCGGAGCATTTGCCAAAACCGAGCAGCAGGCCAATGGGTTTGGCGCCATATCCATTATTATTTTCGGCGCGATAGGAGGGATACTGGTGCCCACGTTCGTGATGCCTGGTTTCATGCAGTTTTTCAGCAGCTTTTCACCGCTGCACTGGTGCCTGGAAGGCTTTTATGTATTGTTCCTCAAAGGCGGCAGCTGGCAGGACCTGCGGACGGTGTTCGCTTTTCTGGGCATTTTTATAGTGTTTTGTCAATTGGGCACATATTTTAAGCTGCGGTTGGAAAGAATTATTTAAGTTTGAAATTCCCCCGGCCGGTAAACCAGGCTGTAACCGGCGATTACTTTAAGATTAACAAATTAATATGGACATAGAAAGCTTGAAGCCCATTTTGAAAGGGCAAATTGTACAATACCTGAACCTGCTCGATATCAACCCTGCCGATATCAAAGACGACGAACCACTTTTCGGCGGTGATCTGGGCCTGGACTCGATCGACTCGCTCGAACTGGTGGTGCTGCTCGAAAGGGAATATGGTATCAAAATCAATAATCCGGCCGAGGGGCGCAAGATCCTGATCGATGTAAACCACATGGCCGAGTACATTCTCGCGCACACAAAAGCCGCTTAATTTTTCAATGGGAAGAGTGTTGGTGACTGGTATGGGCATGATTTCGGCCATTGGCAACAATGTGCAGCAGAATCATGAGAGCTTGCGCGCGGGGCGTTCCGGGATCGGTAAGGTTGCTTTTTTCGAATCGCTGTACGCTTCGCAGCTGCCTTTTGGCGAGGTCAAGCTCAGCAACCAGGAGCTCAAAACATTACAGCAACTCGAAACTTCCACCGGCTACACGCGCACGTGCCTGCTCGCCGACAAGGCTTTCAATGAAGCCATTGCCGATGCCGGATTGACGCCGGGCCAGATTTCCTCGCTGGACACCGCATTGATTTCCGCCAGTACCGTAGGCGGAATGTGCCTCACCGACCAGCTTTACGAGGACGCTAACCACAAATCGAAAGGCTCGGAGTATCTGGAATCCTACGGATGCTCGGCGCATACGATGAAGCTCATCAAACGGTACCGCATCAAAGGTTTTACCGATACCATTAATACGGCCTGCTCTTCGTCTGCCAATGCGATTATGCTCGGCGCGCGGCTGATTCGTTCGGGCAGAATTAAGAGGGCGATCGTAGGCGGCGTGGATAGTCTAGCCAAATACACGGTCAATGGTTTCAATGCATTAAAAATATTATCCGAATCTCCCTGTAAACCGTTCGATGTGAACAGAGACGGCCTGAACCTGGGCGAAGGCGCGGCTTATCTGGTGCTGGAAGCCGAAGAACTTGCGGCAGGGAAGAGGGCGTATGCGGAAGTGGCAGGTTTTGGCAATGCGAACGATGCGCACCACCCTTCGGCTATGTCCGATGAAGCGACCGGAGCGATCCGTTGCATGCGTGAGGCGATACGCTCGGCGGGGATCGAAACTTCGCAGATCGGGTACGTCAATGCCCACGGCACCGGCACGCAGAACAATGATCAGGTCGAATTCTTCGGAATGAGGGCGCTATTTGACCAAATGCCCCCTTACAGCTCTACGAAATCATTTACGGGACATACGCTCGGTGCAGCGGGTGCAGTAGAGGCTATTTTTAGCATTTTGGGCATCGTACATTCGGAACTGTTTCCAAGTTTGAATGTCAATGAGCCTATTAATGGTGCGAATAATGCGCCTGTTTCTGATTGGAAAGGCAACTACAATTTGAAATATGTCCTTTCCAATTCGTTCGGTTTTGGCGGTAATTGCACGTCGCTGGTTTTT
>DATMSL010000854.1:0-4219 GCA_035565435.1 Dyadobacter sp.
AATGCGATCGGCGAGCATACTTGTAACCCTCAACCAACAAAATGCTAATATGTTCCGGTTTTTTTGGAAGCAGCAATAAACTTTATATTTTAGCGTTTGGAAACCTATTTAAAACTAAACATAGTGGAAGACAGAGAGCAAATCTACTCCAAAAGGGTCAGGGCGGGAAAAAGGACTTACTTCTTCGATGTTCGCTCAACGCGATCTAACGATTACTATCTCACCATCACAGAAAGCCGTCGCCACCCTCAGGGAGACGGGTTTACGTACGAAAAACACAAGATGTTTTTGTACAAGGAGGACTTCGACAAGTTTGTGGAGGCATTGAAGGAAGCGGTGGATCATGTGAAGACAGAACTGATGCCAGAGGTTGACTTCTCGCAATTTGAATCCAAGGGAGACGAGGTAGACGTAGTAGGGGAGTCGGACCTTAAGTGGGATTAAGAAATTCAGATATTAAGTAGAAGCCTTCGCAATTGATTACGAAGGCTTTTGGTTTTTGTACCTGCTAAATAGTAATTTTGCGAAAATTATTATTCAGCAGGCGGGCATGCTTTGCATTACTGATCGGGCATGCGGCCGCCATTCACTGCTTACCATTCATATATGAGTCTTCAATGTGGGATTGTCGGATTGCCGAACGTTGGGAAATCCACCCTTTTTAATGCCATCTCTACCGGCAAAGCCGAAGCTGCCAATTATCCTTTTTGTACCATAGAGCCCAATGTGGGCGTTGTAACCGTTCCCGACGAACGTCTGGATGTACTGACAAAGCTGGTTGGTCCTCAAAAAGTAATCCCTACCATTATCGAATTCGTGGACATCGCGGGTCTTGTGAAAGGCGCGAGCCAGGGAGCGGGATTGGGTAACAAGTTTTTGGCCAACATCCGTGAGGTAGATGCGATCGTACACGTGGTACGCTGCTTCTCCGATGACAACGTCGTGCACGTGGAAGGCCGCGTTGACCCGGTATTCGATAAAGAGATCATCGACGCCGAGTTACAGCTTAAAGATTTGGAATCGATCGAAAAGAAAATTCAGCGTACCGAGAAAGGCGCACGCGCTGGCGATGCCAAAGCGAAAGCTGAACTCGAATGGCTGAAAAAATACAAGTCAACGCTGGAAGAAGGCAAGAATGCCAGAGCTGTTGAGATCGATCCGGAAACGAGAGAATCGGTGATCGGCGACCTGCAATTGCTGACAGCGAAACCGGTACTTTACGTTGCGAACGTGGACGAAGGCTCCATGCTGACCGGTAATGAATATTCTGAGAAGCTGAGAGAGGCTGTGAAACACGAAGGTGCGGATGTGATCGTACTTTGTGCGGCTATTGAATCTCAAATTTCCGAAATAGAAGACCCGGAAGAGCACGAAATGTTCCTGAGCGAATACGGATTGGCGGAATCGGGGTTGAGTAAGCTCATCAAAGCATCTTACGCGCTTTTGAACCTCATTACCTATTTCACTGCCGGCGTGAAGGAAGTTCGTGCATGGACGATCGTGAAAGGCTGGAAAGCGCCGCAAGCCGCCGGGGTAATCCACAGCGATTTCGAAAAGGGCTTCATTCGTGCAGAAGTGATCAAAATCGCGGATTATGAACAATATAAAACAGAACCTGCAGTGAAAGAAGCCGGTAAAATGGCTGTGGAAGGCAAAGAGTACGTTGTCGCAGACGGCGATATTATGCACTTCCGATTCAATGTATAGCGTCTGCAATATGATTCAGATATGAAAAGAGCGGCACATTGCCGCTCTTTTGCTTTGTATATCAATCCTCGTAATAGTCGGGCGCGTCTTTATGGATCACCGCGCGAAGCGTTTTGGCCATGTGCAGAATGGTATCGACTTTATAATGTGCTTTCTTTAAAAGCTCGGGGTTATGTCCTTCGTTGATCAGCTGCATAAACATCTCGCGCAGAAAAACCAGGTCGTCGATATTCTGCGAAAAATCCTCTACAATGTACATTTGAAAGCCGCGGTCGTCCACCTGCGGGAAATAGAGGACCAGATATAGGTCGGTCTGCACGTAAAAACTGATCACATGGTTCGCCTCGAAATTGGCCGGCATTTCGTCATGATCCACCAGGCAATCGACAATGTAGTTCTCGTCGTTGGTGATCGAGAGATTGGATGTGAGGTACACGCTGTTTGCTGATGATTTCATAACGTTAAGTAGTTAACGCCGCCGGTTCCATTCTACGGTGCGGTAGCCAACGAGCAGGTCGGCGCGGCTGGCAGGCGGACGGTGATAGATCAATATGTCGTAGTCGTTCTCAGTTGCTGCGAAATTTCCTTCAATATATGCTTCGTCGGGCTTTTGGTTGCCTTTCACCATTGTATAGTTATAGTTGATCACGCCTTGTTTGACCATCATTTCAACCTGGTATGCCTGCGCGGTAGCATCGTACGTCATTTTATTGTGGTCGGTAAGCTGCCAGAGGTTGAAAGCACCATTTACATAAAATGTCGCGCCAGGATCTTCCTCGGTCTTTAATGTGAATACCACCGGCGTATAATCGGCTTCCACACTTCCCCGTCCCGATTCTCGCTGATCTACAATGTACTGGCCATTGAAATCGTCCATCTGAATGTAAGGAACATGTGCTCGTGGTTTGTCGGGAAAGAGGAACAGCTTGGTAAACTCATCCGTCCGCTCGATTTCATTTACCCCATAACCACGACCAGTTAACGATCGGCTGTCGAAATACCTGAATTCATTTCCGCCCTGGAAAGTGTTTTCAAGGTCAAAAAAGGTGTATTCCAATAGTTGGTCAAATGGGCGCACGTTGGTCGGTTTGTAGTCAGTCTTCGCCTGGTCCCACCGGAAGTTCTTCCGGATCACCACTTTCAGGTCTGTTTGCGGGGCATTGAGCTGGTAGCCTTTGTAATCCACCGAAAAGTCGATCTGCTGATCCGAGAACTGCTGCTCAATTCCCTGGGAGAAACGCGCCTTCGCGGTAACATTCACGCGCGGTTGATAATGCATAAACCGCCGGCTGAACATTAGTTTTCTGTCACGGTCGGAAAAAACATAGATTACATAATTACCAGGAAGTTTCAATTTGGGTAATTCAAAACGATAATGCGTGTAGGGTACCTTCGTGCTGAACGATTGATCGTAGGTATTCAGTGGATATTCGTTGAACTCGTAGGTGAATTCGATGTCGTTCAGATTGGATTTGCTCCAATCGGCATTGCAATGGATGATTTTCGCGCGGTAACCCTCGGGCTGGCCAGTCATATCATCGAATTCGAGTACCAGCGGGGCCGGGTTGTTCAGGGGTGTAATGGGCGGTGTGAGCAGGCGGGTAGGGTTTTCAGGATCATCGAGGGCCGGGTACAGCAGCACGGTTTTGATCTTATCCTGGTAAATAAAGTCTTCCAGGCGCAGCCCTTGCGGCTGTGCATACGTGTGTGTGCAAAAGAGGAAAAAAGCTATCAGCAATACTAAACGCATCTCGGGATTTTTAAATGAGTAACGATTCTTTTTACGGTAAGGTACATATAGTTTGGAAAAGGTGATTTGAACATTATTAACTATTTTTGATTAGAAACCATGACGGCAGTAGCGATCAAAATGTACACACAGGAAGAATATCTCGAACTGGAACGCGCCGCGGAGTACAAGAGCGAGTACTATCGCGGGGAGATTTTTGCGATGTCGGGAGCGAGTCGGTATCATAACCGGATCACGGAGAATTTGTCTATTGAAATTGGTAGTTTTCTCAAAGGTAAGTCCTGCCAAAGCTTTTCCCGCGACATGCGTGTCCATATCCCGGAAAATACATTGTATACGTATCCCGATCTTCTGATAGTTTGCGGTAAACCGGAGTTCCTTGATAATCAAACGGACACATTACTTAATCCTTCGGTGATCATCGAGGTGCTATCGCCCAGCACGGAAGGGTATGACCAGGGAAAGAAATTTCATCTATACCGAAGCCTTCGAATGCTGACGGAGTATGTGCTGATCGATTCTCAGGAGGTCAGAGCTGAGGTGTACCGAAAAGCAAGCAATGGCATTTGGGCTCTGGTGTCGGAAGCGGATGATCTGGAAGGCAGCATTGAAATCGGGCATATCGGGCTGACGCTAAAAATGTCAGACATATACGCGCAAACAGAAGATCTGTGATAGCAAAAAGGGAGCCATCCAGCTCCCTTCCATAATCTTTTCTATTTCCCCGAAAGCTCTTCCACTTCCAGCATCAGATTTTCCCAA
>DATMSL010000855.1:0-8597 GCA_035565435.1 Dyadobacter sp.
AAATAAATCAGGTTATTCCAACACAAACGGCCATCAGAATGTTTTCCTTGGATATGGTGCAGGTTACCATAATACAACTGGCCAAGAAATACCTATCTAGGCTATGGTGCCACCGGAAATGCGACATTGGAAAATGCAACTGCGGTAGGTTCGGAAGCAAAGGTCACAGCCAACAATAGCATCGTTCTTGGAAAAAATGCTAATGTAGGTATCGGATACTCCGCCCCCGCCTTTCAACTCCACCTAAGCACGGACGCTGCCGCCAAACCCGGCTCGCCGAGCTGGACGGTAGCCTCCGACAGCCGCCTTAAAAAGAACATTACCGATTTCAAGGATGGTCTCGATCTTCTCAAACAAATCAAACCAGTATGGTTTCAATACAACAGCCAGGCTGGCATCGAAACCGGTGACAAAAAGTTCGTCGGCATCATCGCACAGGAAATGCAGAAAATAGCACCGTACACCATCGGCACATTCACGCACCAGGATTCACTAGGCAACAAAACCGAATACCTGGATTACGATGCGAATGCCGTGACCTACATTCTGATCAACTCCGTCAAGGAACAGCAGCAGATAATCGAGCAGAAGAATGCCGAACTAAAAGAAATGAATGCACAAGTAGCTGATTTGTCGAAGCGGCTGGAACAGTTGGAGCGGATCGTGGCTTCGAATACTGCGAAACCTTTGAACGGCAGCGCAGCAAGGATAGAGCCGAATGCCAATGGAGTAGTTCTCGAACAAAATGTTCCGAACGGATTCTCCCGAACTTCGGCGATCAAATACTTCATTCCGCAGTCGGTGAAGGAGGCGAGAGTGGATGTGTATGCTGTAAGCGGTATGAAAGTGAATTCTTATCCGGTGAAGGAGCGGGGAGAAGGGCAACTGACGATTTCGGCAGGAGATTTTCAGAATGGCGTTTTTCTTTATGATCTGGTAACGGATGGAAAGAGCAATGGCGTGAAGAAAATGGTGGTTCAAAAGTGAGCCGTTATTAATCGTTAAATGCAAAGCGGACTCCCGTAAGGAAGCCCGCTTTTATCGTTTGCATCAAAAATCACTCTTACAACGCAGCATTCACAAATCGCACGGATTCAATCGAGAACAAGGGTTTGTTACCCGCTTCTGCATTTTTAAATATAAAATAGACATTATGCAACTTGCTATCGGCTGGCGCTTTCACCGGAATGCTGATCGTTTCCGATTTATCTACTTTACCTTCACCAATTTTGGCGCCGGCAACGCCATCGAGGCGGACTTCCAGCGTTCCTCCGGCAGAGCGAGCCGCATTACTTCCAACCGCAACAGCCAGTTTGGAAATATTGCTCAAGTCGATGTCGTCGAAAGCGATAAAACCGCCATCTTTCATGCCGATCACCATTTCATTGCCGTTGTCACCTTTGTATTTGAAGGTGTTTTTGGTGGTGTCAGCCATGTTGGCCATTACGGTCGCGGGGCGCAATGCAACGGTTTTCGAGCCGGTCAATGGACCCATGTTGCCGTTCCCTTTGTCGGTGTAACTGGCTGTGAAGATGTATGATCCCTGCTTTTTCTTAGCCTCGGTTACATAGGAGTTCTTCAGTGGTTTTTTGTCAACAGCTTTTACATTGTTGAGATCCAGAATATACTTCACCATTTCCTCGATTTCCTCAGGCTTGTGCTGCGGGTGGCCAGGCATAGCCTGTTCGCCCCACACGCCGCTACCCCCTTTCAGGACTTTGTCGGTCAGCGTTTTTAACGAATTACGCTCTTTGGAGTATTTCTTGGCTACTTCCCGATATGCAGGGCCGATTGATTTTTTGTCAATCGAGTGGCAGGCCTTACAATCGCTGAGTTCGATCATGCGCTTGCCGGTCTCGAAGCCGGTATTAGCCTGGTGACCTTGTGCGAGTTGTGTTTTGTCGAAACCTTCGAGGTAGTTGATGGTTAGCGTTACCTCGTCTTCAGGGATCTTTTTGTTGGCCAGGCTGCCGTCTTCCTTATCTGAAACTGAAACTTCGTAGTTCACAGGTTTATCGTTCCAGTAGAATGTCTTATTGCCTTTGATAGCCACATCCACTTTGGGAATCGCGTTACCCACGCGCACGATCACGTCCGCGGTGTTGGAGTTACCGGCATTGTCGGTCACTTTCAAAGTTGCGGTGTATTCGCCTGGTTTAGCGTAGGTAAAGCTTGGATTGGCTAGAGTGCTTTTAGGCAGGCTTTTTCCAAACGACCATTCGTATTTGATCGGGTCACCATCATAATCCAGCGAGCCTTTGGAAGAGAAATTCACTTTTAAAGGAGTTGCTCCGGTGGTGTTGGTAGCGGTTGCTACGGCAACGGGTACGCGATTGCCCGCATTAAATGTTACGTGCGACAGGCTGGCTTCATCGTTTTGGGCGAACCAGTTAGGGCCATATTCCAATGTGTACAATGAACCGTCTTTCGCAAACTGCATGTCGATCGGGTGACTGAACTTGGTACCCGGCATGAAACGCTCGATGCTTTGCAGATCGCCCTTCTCGTTCATGGTCACGATGTTGATGTAATCGCGGATCCAGTCGTAGGCGAAGAATTTACCATTGTAATAGGAAGGGAATTTAACCTTGCTATCTTGAAAATCAGCAGCATAATACACCGGGCCAGCCATGGCATTCCGTCCGCCTTTACCGACGATTGCTCCGAATTCCGGTGAATCGGCATATGGGTAGTAAATGAATGCAGGCTGAGCTGGCGGTAATTCCTGTAAACCGGTGTTATGCGGCGAGTTATTGATCGGTTTCAATGGATCGAATGGCTTGCCGGAAGTACTGTCGGCGAAGTTGAAGTCGATATAGGGCCTGTTGTTCCCGATAAACAGCGGATAGCCGAAATAACCCGCTTTTCTCGCCTGATTAACCTCATCGTAGCCTCTTGGCCCACGCTTCGGATCATCGTTTGAAGCATCAGGACCTACATCGCCCCAGTACAGATAGCCGGTGTGCTGGTCTACCGAAATGCGGTAAGGGTTGCGGGTACCCATTACGTAAATCTCCGGACGCGTCTTGTCTGTTCCGGGAGGGAACAGGTTGCCTTCGGGAATGTCGTACAGGTTAGTACCGCCCGGCATATTCGCACGACGGTCGCCGTAACGGGGTTTAATACGCAATACTTTTCCTCTCAATGAGTTGGTGTTCGAGGAGGTATGCTGGCCATCCCAACCCTCACGACCCGGACGTTCGTCGATAGGGCCATACCCATTGGATTGGAATGGGTTTACGTCGTCGCCGGTGGATAGGTAGAGGTTACCTTTCGCATCCCATGCGATGGAACCGCCGGTATGGCAGCAGTCTGTGCGTTTTACTGGTACAGTCAGAAGCACTTCTTCCGTGCTGAGCAGCACCGTATCCTTCACATCGTCATATTTGAACCTCGACAAATGCTGCGCGGTATCTTTTTCTGACGATGGGGGAGAGTAGTACATGTAAACGAGCTTGTTCGTTTTGAAGTTAGGGTCAATATTCAAGCCCATTAACCCATATTCCTGTTTGGTATAAACGGGCACTTCGCCCACGAGTTTAATCTTGCCGGTTTTAGGATTATAAAGTTTAACTTTCCCCTTTCTTTCAGTGAAAAGTACACGCTGATCATCGAGAACGACCAGTTCGGTCGGCTCGTCGAGTTTGGAAGCCAAAACTTTTTTAGTGAAACGATTTTCTTCCGGGCGGGATTTAGAGTAATCCAGCTCCGACGCCATGGCCCAGTTGAGCCCGCCAGTCAGGTGTTTTACAAAAACAGGGTTGGTATAAGTGGCATCCTCATGCCCGAAGTTGGTATAGAATGCGCGGCCGCCGTCAAACTCGTGGTACCACGACATTGGGTGGTTATCGCCCATTTTGCCATCCTTGTAAGTCTTCTCATCGATCTTTACCAGGACATTCACCTTCTCATTGAAGTTTTTAAAATCGTAAAACTCGTCTTTGATCTTCCATTTTTTTGGAAAACCATCCATCGAAGGGTGCTGGTCATTCACCACAAATGCCTCGCCTTCCTGCACGTTCGGGTTGCCCGGGTGGCTCAGGAATTGCGCTCCGGCGAGCTTGTTGTACCACTGCCAGTCGTATTCGGTATCAGTTGCCGCGTGGATACCCACGTAGCCGCCGCCCGCCTGGATGTAGCGCTCAAATGCATCTTGTTGCTTGTCGTTCAGTACATTACCCGTAGTGTTTAGGAATATGACTGCGCTGTATTTTTGCAGATTTTTATTGGTAAAAACAGTCGCATTCTCGGTCGTGTCTACCGCGAAGCCAGTTTCTTTACCCAGTTTTAAAATGGCAGTTTTACCTGCCGGAATAGAAGAGTGCCGGAAGCCGGCAGTTTTAGAGAATACCAGCACGCGCTTTTCCGGCGTCACCGTCTGTGCCGTAGCCACCAGACTGCAACATGCCAGGGCCGTCACGCCGGCAATCCTGAAACGTTTTAAAACTTTTCGAAAAGGGGATTCATTCATTAGATTGGTTGGTATTGGTTAACGTAGAAAAAACCTACCTTCCATAAGGAAGATAGGTTTTTAATATACTTGTAAGATCGACAATTAAAGACCCAGCACCTTGCGGTTAAATGCCTCATCTGCACCTGTTCCCGCGAAATCGTCGAATGCTTTTGTGGTGACTTCGATGATGTGGCTTTCGATGAACGGTGCACCTTCCGCCGCGCCTTGTACGGGCGATTTAATGCAGCATTCCCATTCCAGAACCGCCCAGCTGTCGTAATCGTATTGAGACAGTTTCGAGAAGATCGCGCCGAAATCTACCTGGCCGTCGCCGAGTGAACGGAAACGTCCTGCACGGTCAGCCCAGCCTGCAAAGCCGCTGTAAACGCCCTGCTTGCCGCTAGGATTGAATTCCGCGTCTTTTACGTGGAACGCCTTAATGCGGTCGTGGTAGAGATCGATGAACTGGAGGTAATCCAATTGCTGCAGCACGAAATGGCTTGGGTCGTAGTTGATATTTGCACGGGTATGGCCGCCGAGGTAGTCTACAAACATTTCGAAGGTAGAACCGTCAAACACATCCTCGCCGGGGTGTAGTTCGTATGCCACGTCCACGCCGTTTTCGTCATACACATCCAAAATAGGCTTCCAGCGGGCCGCGAGTTCTTTGAATGCAGTCTCAACGAGGCCAGCAGGGCGTTGAGGCCATGGGTACAGGAAAGGCCACGCCAATGCACCGGTAAACGACGCGCTCGCTTTCAGGCCCAGTCTGCGGCTGGCTTGCGCCACATATTTCAAATGCTGCGTAGCCCATTCCGCCCGTGCTTTGGGGTTCTTGCGAACTTCCGGTACAGCAAAATTATCATACATCTCGTCATAAACCGGGTGCGAAGCCACCAACTGACCGATAATGTGAGAAGCTAATTCTGTAATTTCCAGACCTTTGTCTGCGAGTTTGCCTTTCAGCTCGTCCGCATATGTCTGCGACTCTGCCGCCTGCTTCACGTCGATCACGCGCGGGTCCCACGTAGGGAGTTGGAGGCCTTTGTAGCCTAGCCCGGCCATGTAATCAGCAATTGTATCTAATGAGTTGAACGGAGCTTCATCGCCAAGGAATTGGGCGAGGAATATACCGGGTCCTTTTATAGTTTTCATGTTTTTAATGATTGAATGACTGAATGATTGAATGACTGAATGAAAAAATGATTGAATGACTGTGGGTAGTTATTTGGCGTTTTTGCGGGCCTTGGAGAGGATCTTGATGAGTTCTTCTGCTTCGTCCATTAGAGCTTTCAGCTTTTCGGAGGGGAGAATACCTGCTTCGGACATTATCTCCATCCAGAAGAGTGATTCATCCGCTTCTTCAACCGTTATGCTCATCTTCGCGAAGAACTCATTCTGACTTCTTGCCCTACACACAGCTCGATAATTGGCTCCGACAGACGACGCTGATCGTAGAAACTGCTTTCCAACAACCCGTGCCTCCTCTGTCGGTGGCAATGCTTTAAAGACTCTAATGCTCCTCAATACAAATTGCTTAGTGCGACCCTGCAACTGAGAAACAAAATCCTTTTTATCATTAGCCATATTCATAGTGTGCTAGCAAAAAAGCGCAGACGCCCATTCAATCATTCAGTCATTCAATCATTCAAAATTAGATTGTTACCCAAGCCTCTTTCTTATTGCTTTCCAAAATCCTCTCGCAAATCAATAGTTCGCGGTACCCATCTGCGAACGTCGGGAATGTTGGGTTTTCGGGCTGCTTACCAGCTGCGATGGCTGCGTAAACCTCCTTGAACATTTGTTTTGAGGTATCCGGGAAGCCTTCATTGTGGCCGCCTGGGAAGGTGATGGTCGAGCGTACGTCCTCGTTCACGAGCGAAGGGTCGCGCATGAGGAGTTCATTCGCCTTGTCGCGGTTACCGATCCACATTTCGTTCGGAGATTCCGAGCACCAGCTGAATGTCTTTTTAGAACCGGAGATTTCCAGTGACATGCGGTTTTTGCGGCCAGCCGAAACCTGCGAAACGGTGATTACCCCTTTGTTTCCGTTGTCGAAACGGAGCAATACGTTCGCGTGGTCCTCGGTATTGATAGGTACATCGGCGTAGTCTTCCGGTTGCAGCAATTTGCCCGAGTAAGTCTCAACGGCTTTCAAAGGCTTCTTGCGGGTTTTATGGACGGTGTTGAAATCCGCCAAAACGGCAACAGTTTTGAGGCCGGTAATGTATTCCAGAATGTCCATCAGGTGGGAACCGATGTCCGCGATTGCACGTGAATCGCCGGATTTGTCCGGTTCGAGGCGCCAGTTATAGTCGGTGTTGTAGAACAGCCAGTCTTGCAGATAAGAACCGATGAATGAATAAATCTCACCCAGTTCGCCTTTTTCACGCATCGATTTCATCTGGCGTGCCAATGGGTAGTAGCGCAGGTTGAAGTGAACCGCATTCACAAGGCCGGTTTTCGCAGCCAGTTCAACAAGCTCTTCTGCTTCTGCGAGGTCTTTCGCCAATGGTTTTTCACAAATCACGTGTTTGCCGGCAAGCAATGCCGCTTTCGACTGTGAGTAGTGCAAAAAGTTAGGTGTACAAATGTGGACAGCCTGAATGTCATCCTGTTTCAACAGTTCATCGAACGTGTAGGAACGTGCAATGCCAAGCGCGTCAGCTTTTTCCTTGGCCAGTTCTGCGGTCACTTCGCAAAGTGCGGCAACTTCTACATTAGGAAGACGTCTCAGTGCTTCAATGTGTGCGGGGCCAATGAAGCCTGTTCCGACAACGCCAACTTTGATTTTGTTCATAAATGGGTATGGAATGATTGGTGAAAAACAGTCCGCTCTCGCGGGTTAAATTGAGATGTACAGTAGATTAAATTGAGTATTCAGGATCAGAAATCGGTCCATTTCGTCTCCGTCTTGTTCGAAGCAATGACGGCGTCGATGAACTTCATACCTCTAAGTCCATCCTGCGCAGTAGGGAAGTCGTATACCGGATCGGCCTTTTTGCCTTCCCAATATGCCCTCACGTGAATGGCAAAGTTGCGGTAGAGATTGGCGAAGGCTTCGAAATAGCCCTCGGGGTGACCGGCCGGGATACGGGTATGCACCTGAGCAGCTTTGGAGAGGTTGCCCACGCCGGTACGGATGATGCGTGTGCCCTGGTTGGTTTTGTGAATCAGTGTGTTAGGCTCCATCTGCTTCCATTGCAGGCCGCCGGTTTCGCCGTATACACGAATATTGAGATCGTTTTCCTCTCCGTTGGCGATCTGGCTGTTTTGTAGAATGCCTTTGGCGCCGTTGTTGAAGCGGAGTAGAATATTGGCATCATCATCCAGCAAACGGCCCTCCACAAATATTGTAAGGTCGGCGCAAATCTGGGTGATTTTGAGTCCGGTGATATATTCAGCCAGGTTTTCGGCGTGGGTACCGATGTCGCCGAGGCCTCCCGCGGCTCCCGAACGCTTCGGATCGGTGCGCCATGCGGCCTGTTTATTGCCTGTAACCTCCACCAATGTAGCCAGCCAGCCCTGGGGATATTCCACAATAACCTTCCTGACTTCTCCAATGGCACCCGAGGCGATCATCTGGCGCGCCTCCTTTACCATAGGGTATCCGGTGTAGTTGTGCGTGAGGCAGAAGACCAGACCTGATTTTTCGACCACAGATACGATCTCTTCCGCTTCTTCTGTATTGAGTGTAATCGGTTTATCACATACGACGTGGAAGCCATTTTCCAGCGCAAGCTTCGTAGGTGCAGCGTGCATATGGTTGGGTGTAACAATGGAAACAAAATCCATGCGTTCCCCTTCCGGCAGTTGCTTTTCTTTCAGGATCATCTCCTCAAAGTCGTTATAAACCCTGTTTTCAGGCAGATATAGCGCTTTTCCGGTTTCCTTAGATTTGGCAGGATCGGAGCTGAAAACTCCGCAAACCAGCTCAATTTCTCCATCCATGATCGCTGCACGGCGATGGACCCCACCAATAAATGCATCCAGGGAGCCGCCTACCATGCCCATTCTGATCTTTCTTGACATTCCAGTTGGTTTAAGGTTTTTGTAATAGATTATACAGATAAGAAAGTGCCTTCGGAAAGACTCTTACTTCCTACAAATATAAATTTAAGACATAAAAAACATTGCTTAGGAA
>DATMSL010000856.1:0-2949 GCA_035565435.1 Dyadobacter sp.
AAAGGTCGCAAAATTGCGACCTTTATGCAAATATCAAGTACTATTTTACTTCCTCCCCAACTCCCGCTCCAACGCCGCTATCCGCTCGTCCTGGTTTTGCAAGGCCTTCCGCTGCAAATCGATGTATTCATTTTTTGTTATGGCGATAACTTCCGTATTATTGATAAACTCAGGATCATTGCCACCGCGTCCAAGCAGTAGCCAATACGGATCTACATCGAATTGGGTTATGATTTCACTGATCGCTTCCGCCGTCAAACTTGCCGCGCCCTTTTCAAATCTGTGATAGGTACTTTGAGCAACACCTATCTTCTTAGCAAACTGGGTTTCACTAAGTTGCAAATGCTCGCGAAGTCTTCGAACTCTTTGATAGTCAAACATTATTAAAAAGAGCCACAACTTTTAATTCATTTTGACTTAATTTTAATCTCAAATGAATTAAATTTGGTAGAACACAATCTGTTAACCGCAAATTACACATTATGCACATCGAAACAAGTTTGACCGATCCGGCGATGGTGCCGATTAAGCAGCGGCTTTTACAGCGGTTCGCGAGAGCCAAAGAAATGGTCGGGCCTAAATGGCGGGAAAACTGGCGCTGAACGACCCGTTTTTCGATACCCGCACAGGCGAGGCGTGCATGCGATCCGTAGCGCAGGCGTATTCCGATCCCAGGCGCGGGCACGTCGACCGCATTGAGCAGGTCACGTTGGCTCTGGAAAGGATAGCCGGGATCAGATCTCAACCTATTTAAACAGCTACACAAAAAACGGCCGGGCTTCAACAACCCGGCCGTTTGGCATATGAATGCTATCTGATGGATCAATCAGCCTTAATAAAGCGGAGCTTCGTAGCTTCGCCGCCGTGGTTGATCTTCATAAAGTAATGTCCGCCGCCCAGTTTCTTCACATTCAGGCGATGACTGTTTTTGCCTTCCGTGATGCGGATCGATGCATTGCTTACCGGCTGGCCGGCCAGGTTGTAGATCGTTACATCCGAAGTTCCGGCCGTGCGGGACGAGAACTGGATGTTCACATAATCCTGAGCAGGGTTTGGCGCGATAACCGTACCTGAGATCAGGCCCGGATTAACCGCAACGATCTTACTTTTAGTATAAGTACCGTCGATGTCGATCTGCTTCAATTGGTAGTAGTTTGTACCCAACAGCGGATTTTCATCCAGGAAGCTGTATTTACCAATCCGCTGGTCTGTAAGCGCTACTTTACCAAGAACTTCTTCGTTCGACATGCGGCCGTCGAAGCGCAGCACTTCAAACTCTTTTCCGTCTTTTTCCTCTACTACATTCCAGGTTAGCTCGACCCCTTTTTCAACGGCTTTGCCTTCAAAATTAGAAATGTAGATGGGAAGCGGAACGTTCACGCCAAATGCGATAGTCGAAGGCGTAGATTTGCAGTTTCCACCCTGGATTTCGAGGGTATATGCACCCGTTGACAACGTGTTGTAGCTGATCGTCGGTGTATTGCTCGTAGGTGCAACGCTGTTTTGGCGAAGAAGAACGCCATCCTTTTTAACCTTCCAGTCGATGGCAAATACATTATCCCCATCAAAAAGGAATTGCAGGCCGGTTTCCCCAGAGGATACGATCTGCTGCAAATTGGGTCCCCGTGTACAAGCAGTACGCGTGTCGGTTGCCGAGACGCTGAAACTCTTTGTAACCACCGATGCCGCTTTGCAATCCTCGGCCTTCAATTCGAAAGTATAAGTGCCATTTTGCAGATAGCTGAATTTCAGGTTGGCTGTATTAGAAGTAAGTGTACCTGTTTTACCGCTTCCGACTGCAAAATTGCTGCCATCCAGGATTCTCCACGAGAATACGTGCAGGTTGGTACCGCCGTAGTTGATCGTCGCGCTGCTTGGTGTGATAGAAGTAATGCTGGTTACCGACGGTCCGTTCTGGCAGTCGGGGATCGTTACCACAGGTTCGTTGATCGTGAATGCGCGGCTGCTCACTGCCGAAGAGCAGTTGTTGCCTTCGATTTCCAATGTGTAATTACCCGGAGTCAGCGAAGAGTACGATATGTTCGTCGAAGTCGCGGTGCCGAAATCGTTGGTCGTGCCCGATCTCACCGTAGTACTGCCTGATTTGATCCGCCATTTGAGGCTACTCACACCGGAGCCTGTAAAAGAAACCGTCAAAGCCGTTTGGCTGATGTTGCTTACATTGCTAATGGCCGGGCCAGACGCGCAGTTGTTATCAGGTAGTGGTGTAGCAGTCTTAGGGGCATTGGGCCAGAAACAGCCTGTAACCATTGCCGTAGTCAATACACCTCTCCATTTGGTATCAAGATAGCTTCCGTTGTTCCCAGTAACCGTCTCGGACAGCAGTCCCATGTAGTAGTTATCCTCCCGGGTATCGTTCTCTCCCTGCTTGATCTTTACGCGCAATAGGCCATCAACATACTTGATAAACTGGTATGTATTACCTGTGCTTCCTACAAACACACCCAGACGGTCGCCATCCGGCATCGTGACGCCATTACAGGTAATCTGCCCGCTTCCGTTGGTACCCAGCATATTCACGGGTGCAGTGCTCGGATCGACCGGGTTGATACAGCCGAGGATCAACGCATCATTCTCAGCACTTGGCTGGAAAGTGCCCTCTTGCAGGTGGTAAAGGATAAACAGGTTGTCCGCAATGGTCCCGGCCCAGTTGAGGTATATCCGGTTTTCCTTAAGGAGAATATTCACCGCCTTGCCATCACCTGTTCTTCCGAGGTACTCCCCGTCGGTCCAGGTACGGCCACCACACGAAACGCGGGAAGCCAGAGGTGCAGCCGCTTTGGTTGCAATGGTGAAAGATTCGTCCGCAGATTTTGCGTAAGGATTCCTGATTTCGTAAGAACCGTTCAGGTCATTTGCGATACTGCTTTCCAGATTTACGCCGTCCACAGGCGTTCCCGTGCCCCCGGCATCGTTGTTAGGAGCCGC
>DATMSL010000857.1:0-2707 GCA_035565435.1 Dyadobacter sp.
AGAACTCTTTTATCTGTAAGTAAATCATCAACAGGTATAAGCCATTGAAAACCGTGAATTGATTAACCTTCAAAAAACATTTATTAATGAGGATTTCGAAAAGAGTATTGTGGCTCGGAGCCATGTGTGCAGGGTTTTGGAATGCGCCTGTCGGGGCGATGGTTCCACAGGTGAGTTTGACGTCCGGGCAGGATACGGTTGAGACTATTGCTCAGGAAGAAGATGATTTGATGCCGTCACTCCCGGAAGTCGAGGAAATCGGGCCCAACCCGGCAGTACCACAAGAGCTTTTGAAGGAACGGTTTGCGAAGCTTGAAAAATCGATTCCGCTTACGTACCACAAATCTTCGCACGAATTTGTAGAATACTTTATCTACAAAAAAGCAAAATTCACGCAGACAATGATGGAGCGTATGCCGCTCTATTTCCCACTGTTTGAAAAGGCACTTGCCAAACACGGGTTGCCTACCGAACTGAAATACCTTTCGATGATCGAGTCGGGGCTGAATCCGACGGTTATTTCCCACGCACGCGCAGGAGGCCTCTGGCAGTTCATGCCAGCTACCGGACGGGAATTCGGTCTTTA
Source organism: Dyadobacter sp. (assembly GCA_035565435.1). Classification (GTDB taxonomy): domain Bacteria; phylum Bacteroidota; class Bacteroidia; order Cytophagales; family Spirosomataceae; genus Dyadobacter. The sequence continues at coordinate 587 of DATMSL010000857.1, forward strand.
CCAGGATAAATACATTGACGAACGCTTCGAGCCTGCAAAAGCAACCGAAGCAGCTTGTCTCTATCTCAAACAGCTTTACAATATCTTCGGCGACTGGGAGCTTGCGCTGGCTTCGTATAATACCGGACCGGGCAATGTGAAACGTGCCATGCGCCGCTCGCGCGGAACTACCTTCTGGACGATCTACAACGTACTTCCCCGCGAGACCCGCTCCTACGTACCGCAATATGTAGCAATGAACTACATGATGAACTACGGCTACGACCACGGCATTTTCCCTGAAAACACCGAGTTCCAGATCCCTAACGATACCATCCACATCAACGGTTACATTGATCTCGCAACTTTTTGTAGCAACGCCAGCATCGATTTTGAAGTACTCAAAAAGCTGAATCCGCAGATCACCAAAACGATCCTCCCGGACCAGACGCGCGACTTCGTTTTGAAGGTGCCCAGCGTAAGGTTCACTTACCTGATGAGCAACCGCTCATCGATCATGGATTCCTGTACGAGAAGGTACCTTTCTTCCGGTGTGATGGTAGCGAAAGCGGACAGCACCAAAACGGATTCGTTAGGCGGCAACGGCTCATTCCCTTATGTACTCGCATCGAATGTGCAGAACGTATCGGATGATGAAAATTATGATGAAGAAGGCGAAGAAGAAACAATCCAGCGCAGCCGTACCAAACGCGTATCTTACACCGTCCGCCGCGGCGACAATGTAGCCGGCATAGCGCGGAAATATGGAGTATCAGTAGCTTCGGTCCGCAAATGGAACCACATTCGGCGGAACAATATCCGCAGAGGGCAGCGCCTCGTGATCTACAAAGAAGTGAAGGTAGCTGTGCCGGCAACCCGTATCGCAGCCAAGGTAAGGCCACAGCAGGATGAAGAGCAGGTGGCGAAGCAACAGCGTCATACCCGGAAACGTTATCATACCGTACAAAAAGGAGATACATTATGGATTATTTCGCAGCGATACGGTCTGGAAATCGGTCAGTTGAAAAAACGGAACAAGATCAGGGGCAACTCGATCAAGCCTGGTCAAAAACTGATCATTTCTACCTAGAAATTAACGCTTCAACATACACATACTATTTTTATGATTGCCTACGTTAACGGGATTGTAACTTATAAAGACCCAGCGTACGCTATCATCGATGTCAACGGAGTAGGTTACGAGGTCAGGATTTCATTACAGACCTACACATCGCTCCCCGACGTTGGTGCCCGGTGCAAGCTGGTAACGTTTCTCAATATACGGGAAGATGCCCACGTCCTTTACGGTTTTTGGGGGAATGATGAGAAGAAACTTTTCCTGGATCTGACAAGCATTTCAGGAATCGGGCCGTCGACTGCGCTCGTAATGCTTTCCTCTCTATCCTCCTCGGAAATCCGCCAGGGAATCATTGATGAAGACCTGCGCCTGATCCAGTCGATCAAAGGCATAGGGTCCAAGACTGCTCAACGCGTAATCCTCGAACTAAGAGACAAAATTCGAAAGGAAGAACTCGTTTCAACAGGTACTAAATCTGCTGAAACGTCGTCAAGCACTCTTCGGAGTGAAGCGTTGGCTGCGCTCGTCACTTTGGGTATTCCCAAACCGACGGCGGAGAAAAGTCTGGATGCCATCATCAAGCGTGAGGGGCAATCCATTAGCGTTGAAAATCTGATCAAACTAGCGTTACGTTAACCGGAACTGCAATGATATTTGGTGAAAAATTTTACAACCGTAAAATCGTGTTGATGGATTTGTTTGTAAATACAACCTTCTCTAAATAAGTATATTACCTTGTCATCAACGATTTACTCATTTCTTTTTAAGGTATTAAGCATTTCGGCCGGAGCGGCGTTACTCGTAAACGTTTCGGGCGGCAAGGATGAACCATATTCGGCGCAGGAATGGGCTATACTTGCAGACACGCTTAAAGAAGATACCACCAAGAAAAACATCGACAGATCGGGTTCTCAGCTCATCATGCGATGGAAGGATTACTATTCCAACCGCATCACAGAACCGCGGCCGCGTTCGCCATTCTACCTGCGGGAACCTAATAATATCTCTACCAACATTACGCTCGACAGTGCAGGGAAAGTTGCAGTGACCGAGAAAATTCAGAC
>DATMSL010000858.1:0-1576 GCA_035565435.1 Dyadobacter sp.
GTAGAGCAGGAGGCGATAATGGTCTTCCAGCCAGTGATCAAATAATTGGTGGTGCGATATACAATTTATAGTGGAAAGCGGCGGATAAAATCTGCCGCTTTTCTTATTTTGTACAAATTTTTTTGAATGAAAAAGAACGTACCCTCCATCATCAACGCCTGGTGCATGTACGATTGGGCCAATTCGGTACATGCATTGGTGATCGTTTCCAGCATTTTTCCAGTCTATTTTAGTGCTACAGCATTAAGTGCGTCGGGTACGCCCGAGGTTAATTTTTTCGGCGCGCAGATCAAAAGCTCTGTACTTTTTTCCTACACAGTCTCCGTATCGTTCCTGATCACGGCGTTGCTGATCCCGATTTGCACAGCCATCGCTGACTTTACGGGCAAGAAAAAGCGGTTTATGCAGTTCTTCTGCTACACGGGAGCGGTGAGCTGTATGCTGCTGTATTTTTTTACCAAGGAAACCATGCTTTCCGGGGTGTTTCTTTTCGGCCTAAGCCTGATCGGATGGAGCGGCAGCATCGTTTTTTACGATTCTTACCTGCCCGAAATCGCGACCGAAGATCGTTTCGACCAATACAGTGCGCGAGGGTTTTCGCTGGGTTACCTGGGCAGTGTATTGCTGCTGCTATTCAATTTGAGCATGATCCTTGCACCGCAGTTCTACGGAATTACCCAGAAATCGCTTCCTGCACGTATATCTTTTTTCACCGTAGGGTTGTGGTGGATATTGTTTGCCCAGATTCCTTTTTATTATCTGCCGTCGGGCAATGCGGATAAGGAAAAGAGCGGCAACTGGATATTTCACGGGTTTAAGGAATTAAGAAAGGGGTACGGCCGTTTGCGCGAGCAGCCCTACCTGGCCAAGTTCCTGAGCGCGTTTTTCATCTATACCATGGGCTTGCGCACAGTTATGTATGTGGCGACGATTTTTGGAGCAAACGAATTGAAACTGCCTTCACAAAGTCTGATCATCACCGTGCTGTTGATTCAGCTTGTGGGGATTGCCGGCTCTTATACGTTTGCCTGGCTATCAGGCAAAATCGGTAACATCTATGCATTGATGATCGGTGTGGCTATCTGGATCGGCATCTGTACCGGGGCCTACTACACCACCGAAGCTTTGGAATTTTACGTGATCGCCTGCACGGTAGGCATGGTAATGGGCGGCATTCAATCGCTTTCCCGCTCTACTTATTCCAAACTGATCCCCGAGAACATTACCGACACGGCCTCTTATTTCAGCTTTTATGATGTGACCGAAAAGCTCGCGATCGTAATCGGCACATTTATATATGGTACAGTAGAGCACATTACCGGCAGCATGCGCAACAGCATACTGGCGCTGCTGATTATTTTCGTGATCGGACTGATGCTGCTCTACCGCATTCCTTCCAAGAAAGTTTACAGTTTCGAATTGGATCGTAACAAAAATTGATTTAATATCGCGGCACCAAAAAGCAGGATGTTAGCTCAGCTGGTTCAGAGCGCCGCCTTGACAGGGCGGAGGTCAGCGGTTCGAACCCGCTACGTCCTACAAGTTAAGAAGGCCCGGATGCAATAGCGTTCGGGCC
>DATMSL010000859.1:0-9172 GCA_035565435.1 Dyadobacter sp.
TGGCACTTTAAACCGCTTGATCATTCTATGAAAATATTAATCGTTGAAGACGAACCGAAACTCGCAGGTTTTCTCAAAAGAGGCCTCGAAGAACAGTCGTGGGAAGTGGAACTGGCTTACGACGGGCAGGTCGGTAAGAAAATGGCTTCCAACTACCGGTTCGACGTGATCATTCTGGATGTAAACCTGCCGCTGCTCAACGGCTACGACCTTGCCAAGCAGCTCCGCGCCGATGGCCTCACAACTCCGATCCTGTTCCTGACTGCATTGGGAACGATTGATGACAAACTGGATGGCTTCGAAGCGGGTGGCGACGATTATTTGGTAAAACCATTCGAATTCCGTGAATTGATTGCGCGGATCAAGGTGCTTTCGCAACGCAACAGCGCCCGCGAGCAATCCAGCCAGGTACTTACCCTCGCAGACCTCGAACTGAATCTCGACGAAAAGGTGGCCAGACGTGGCGGTAACCGGATTGATCTTACCGCCAAGGAATTCGCATTGCTCGAATACCTCATGCGTAACCGCGGGCGCGTGGTCTCGCGTGTGGATATCGCCGAACAGGTGTGGGACATCCGTTTCGATACGGGCACCAACGTAATCGACGTGTACATCAATTTCCTGCGCAAAAAAGTCGATAAGGACTATCCTACCAAGCTGATCCACACGGTAGTCGGCATGGGCTACATTTTCAAGGAAGAATGAACATCAAATCGCGCCTGACGCTGCTGTTTACCTTGCTGGTAGGCTCCATTATGGCGCTGTTTTGTCTTGCTATTTACTTTTTCTACGACCAGTACCGCGAAACGCAGTTTTATTCTTTCCTGAATGAACGCGGCCAGACGATCGCCCAGCTCGTGGAGGCGAGTCATGGTATCAGCAAAGCGGACATCGAAAAGATCGAGAAGGAGAACAAAACCATCCTGCTCGACGAAGAAATCACGATTTACGATGGCTCCGATTCTGTCATATTTGTCAGCGGGAAGGAGCATTTCAGGCTTTCCAAACCGATGCTTACCGAGGCGCGTGCGGGGAAAGAAATCCATACGAAACATCACAAGCAGGAGGTAATCATCATCCGGCACATTTTGCAGGACCATCGGAAGCCGTGGGTCGTGGCGGTGATCGCGAACGATTACCTGGGCATGAACCAGCTCAACCGCCTGCGCGAAATCCTGCTGATCGGCTGGCTGCTGTCCATGGTGCTCGTGGGCGTCGCTGGCTGGCAATTTTCCAATGATGCGATCAAGCCCGTGGCCGACATTATCGACCAGGTGAACAACATTTCAGCAGGTAACCTGCACGAGAAAGTACGGGTAGGGCGGGAAAAGGACGAGCTTGCATTGCTGGCCGAGACGTTTAACCAGATGCTTACCCGGCTGGAAATCGCTTTCGTAGCCCAGAAAAACTTCGTCTCGCACGCCTCGCACGAGCTGCGTACGCCCCTGGCGCTCATCATGAGCGAGGCCGAGCTGAGTTTGATGAAAGAACGTTCCCCGGCCGATTACCAGGATGCATTGAAAGGCATCTGGTCCGAAGCGAAGGAAATGAACGAGCTCGTAAGCCGCCTGCTCGAACTCGCACGGACGGAGGAAAATGCATTCCGGGTAACATTTTCAAAGATCAGGATCGACGAGGTACTATGGCAGGCAAAAGGCTCCGTACAGCAGAAAAACCCGGGCTACCAGGTGCATATTCACTATGATAAAATCCCTGAGGACGAGGAGCAATTGAAGCGTTTCGGGGATGAAAGCCTGCTGAGGACGGCGTTCCTGAACCTGATGGATAATGCCTGCAAGTATTCACCGGACAAGACCTGCAATGTTTTTTTGGAAATCAAAAACCGGCTGATTATCGTCTATTTCCGCGACATGGGCATTGGCATCGCTCGCGAAGAGCTACCTTATATTTTCGATACCTTCTACCGCAGCCAGTCCACGATCAACAAAGCGGGTTACGGCATTGGCCTGGCACTTACCAAACGCATTATCAACATGCAGGGCGCGACCATCGAAGTGGAGTCTGCACTAGGCACCGGCACGACCTTTATTTTGAAGTTCCCGCCTTTTTAATTCCTTTTTAATTCAGCGTTAATGCCTCTTTAACAACGGAAAAGCTCTTTTGTAGTGTAAATCGCACGTTCTGATTTACGCGTGCCACCAGGTATTTTCAATCGCTTTCACTCGTTGGTATTCCCCCGTTTTTGCAGGCCGCCATTTCCCTTTTTCAATCCCGGCGGCGCCAGTAACGATGGGAGAAACAAACGGATCAAAATATCAAAGAAAAACTGTATTGAGTTAAATTGAGTTAGGTGAGTAGTAAGAAAAGACTGGCCTTCGGATCTTCCGGAGGCCAATTTTTTATATGCCCGTTTCGGATATTTTGAACTTCGTCTGCGTAGTCTCTTCCACGCGGGTTGCAGGCAATGCCTCGGGATGTTCATTTGCGATATATTCGATCATTTTCTCGCGTACCAGGCAGCGTAAATCGAAGGTTTCACTGGAATTACGCGCCGACATCAGCGCCCGTACCACCATCAGTTGTCCCTGTGTGTCCGTCACTTGCAATGCCCACGCGCGGCCATCCCAAAGCGGGGTAGCTTCCAGGATTTCCTTCAATTTCGTGCGGAGCTTGTCAACAGGAGTGTGGTAATTGAGGTAAAAAAATGCTGCGCCCGTTAATGCGCTTTCGTTGCGCGTCCAGTTCTGAAAGGGCGTTTCGATGAAATAGGTGATGGGCAGCACAATGCGTCTTAAATCCCAGATATTGACCACCACGTAGGTCAGGTTGATCTCTTCGATGCGGCCCCATTCGCCTTCCACGATCACCACGTCGTCGATCTTGATCGGTTGCGTGAATGCGATCTGAATACCCGCCATCAGGTTGGCCAGTGATTTCTGCGCCGCGAAACCGATGATTACCGAAGCTATACCGGCTGACGTAAGAATCCCGACACCATATTGCCGCACGCTGTCGAAGCTGAGCAGCAATATCGAAACGCCGATGGTCACGACCATGATCACCACAATACGCTTGATGAACTTGATCTTGGTAAAAAGCCGCCTCGCCTGGTTGTTGTCGGGCGAGTTGAAGTCGAGTTTGGCTATCAGGATTTTTTCGACAATGATTACGATCCGGGCCATGAGCCAGGTCGTGATGCCAATGAGCGCGGTTTTGCTTAACGCGAAAACCCAGTCGTATTGCGGATTGGAGTAGGAATAGGTTTTGGCCGCCGCCGTAATGAGCACGATCGGTACGAAGAAATGCAGCACGCTGGTGAGGTTTTCACGAATTGCGCGCACCACGGTCCACTCTTTCCTGGATGCGGTTATTTTGATCAGGCTGATGACGATAATGCTAATGACCAATCCGATGGTGCCGGCCAGCAACAGCAACAGCCAGGGAGAGTTCCGGTAGTTAATCAGTTCGTTTAAATCCATTCACGGTTCAGATATCGTTGAGACGGGCCACAATCATACCCGTATGTTTCGGGACGGATGCCACATATTCGGCCAGGGGGACATTCGTCATGATTACCTTTTTGCCCGTGAGCGACGCGTGGATCAGGTATGCGCGGCTGCCTACCTTCGAAATAATGCCCATATGGTTCACATCGAGCCCTTCCACCGACGACGTGAATGCAACAACGTCGCCATCGTGCAGCATTGGTTCGGCTTTTTGAATTGCGCTTTTGGGAATATAGCTGTGCTCCCTGGAATTGATCACCGCCTCCTGTTCTTTCAGTTTTTCGTACACTTCACTAGCAGCGAGCGACGGATACAAATTGGCGTGGGTAGTCATGAAATTGATTTCCTTATTGAAAGGCACCCCGCCCACTTTGGAAGTAATGTCTTCGAGGCGGCCCCGTTTCTGGTTTTCATACATCCAGTCGAGGATGTAGTGCAGCCGCGAAGGATAGCCGTCGATCACGCCGTCGCGGTAACGGAGGCGTGTCAGCTCATTTTTATATTCGTCAAAAGTTGCATTTTCGGTTTTGGCGACGGCCAGCGCGATCACGCTCTCTACCAGTGTCGTACAATCCAGCCCATCGAACTTGCATACCAACCGTTCAGTAGGGTTGCCTTCCAGGCTACCGGCGACATAAGGCGTTCCCAGGAACGACTCGCTCATGCGCAAAACCTGTGTGCCGATATCCGGACTGGCGGGCAGCTCCATTTTCTGCACGAAGGTCTTTTGCAGGCTGGTCTGCCCGAAAGAAGCAACAGAACCCAGCAACAAAATGGAAAGCACTACAAATCGGATCATACTTGAATTTCTTTAAAACCAGGGTACGTTAATGACAAAAAACTTGCCACGATAAAATAGCCACAAATTCGTGGATAATGTAAAATTAATGATCAAAAGCCCCTTTTGCAACGGCAAAAGGGCTTGCAACCGGGTTACTTAGGCACGATCTCGAAAGCGAATGCCGAAATCGGGGGGAGTTCGATGAGCACTCCCGTAGAAGTAATGTCGGCTGTGCGCAGCTGTACCAGGGGGACTTCGACCGGGAATACGGGCTTCAACTTGTATTCGCCGGTATTGCCTAGTTTCAGTACGCTCGTCCATACATCCTGCGGCACTTTGATCAGCGTTTCTACGGTAAGGGACTCGTGAAAATTGTATACAAACAATATTTTTTGATTGTCGGTATGCCGTAGATAGCTGAAAATGAAATTCCCGTCGTAATTGAACGATTGCCCGTTGGCGTTTACATATTGCAAATCATAGAATCCGCCTGCATACACCGCCTCATTTTTGAGCACAAATGCATTGAGGTTACTGTAAAACCGACGCAGCGTCTTTTGCTCGGTGGTAAGAAGCTCTTCGTTAAATTGGCCGGCATTGACCCACTGCTGGAATTCGGGTACGCCCCAGTAGTCGAAAATAGTCGTACGGCCGTCCTCGCCCTGAAAACCCTCCTGCTGGGTTGGATCTACTCCGAGTTCTTGCCCGAAATAGAGCATCAGGGGGCCTGTATGCAGTGTGGCGCTCAGCACCATCGCGGGCAAGGCCGTCCATGGGTTTCCCGCAAAATATCGGGAGGCAATGCGCTGTTCGTCGTGGTTTTCGAGAAAGCGGAGCATATGCTCACTGAAATCGCCCGATTCGTGCTGCCATATGCGTGTAATGTCCGCGGCCGTTCCATGCCCTTCGATCATTCGCCGCAGCGAATTGTATAGCCCAACCTTGTCGTACAGGTAATCGAACTGGCCGGTATAAATGTAATTGCGGTATTCGAACGGATTATAGATCTCGGCAATGAAAATAACCTCTGGGTTTTCCTTTTTCACCTCCGGAATCACCCATCCCCAAAATTCGACGGGCACCATTTCGGCCATATCACACCGGAAACCGTCCACCCCTTTGCGGGTCCAGAAAATGAGAATGTCGCGCATTTTGAGCCAGGTGGAGGGAACAGGGTCAAAATGGCGTGACCGGCCGCCGAGGTAATCGACGCCGTAGTTCAGCTTGACGGTCTCGTACCAGTCGAACTGGCTGGGCTGGGCTTGGAAAACATCATTGCCCGTCGCCTTCGCGGGCCGTTCGTGGTAGGGAGTCGTTACCGGCAGTGGTGGCTGGTGGCCTTCCGGTACTACGAAATCGTGGTTCGGAATGTAGTAAAAGTTATTGGAAGGGTTGAAAGCGACTGTATTGTCGTCGTCCTCCCCGAAATCCCTCACACCCTCGGGCCGCACATCCGAATGGTACTGCCGCGCTACATGGTTGGGGATAAAATCAATAATCACTTTGAGCCCGTGCGTATGCGTACGGGCAACCAGGCTTTCGAATTCCAGCATCCGGTTCGGCACATCAACGGCCAGATCGGGATCCACATCGTAATAGTCCTTCACCGCATAGGGCGAGCCGGCGATGCCTTTCACGATCAGCGGATGGTCGGGGTTTATGCCGAATTGCGAATAATCGGTGAGCGTGGCATGTTCGAGTACGCCGGTGTACCAGAGGTGGGTCACGCCGAAATCCTTCAATGCGGCCAGCGCGGTGTCGTCGATGTCGTTGAACTTCCCGCACCCGTTCTCCTCGATTGTCCCGTAGACCTTGTTGGTTGTTTTCTGATTGCCGAAGAGGCGTGTAAATACCTGGTATATAATGAATTTATCCTTGTTAACGGCGGACATTTCTTTGGGGTTTCTAAATGTTCTGGGAAAGCTTGCAGCGCGGCGTGGTGACACCGGATAGCTCGTATTTCGGCCCTCACGCAGCAAATTGCTATTTTTTACTATTTTGCAAGATATTAAATTTGAAATGATATGCCCTCAATACAAGCTTGCCTTTTTGATCTCGACGGGGTAATCGTTGATACCGCCCAATTCCATTATATCGCCTGGCGCGAAATGGCGCAGGACCTCGGTTTCGACCTTACGCGTGAAGAAAACGAACGCCTGAAAGGCATCAGCCGTATGGAATCGCTCGAAATCGTGCTGTCGATCGGCGGAGTTACATTGTCCGACGAAGAGAAGCTTCGCAGAGCCACGGCCAAGAATGCCCGTTACCTGGAACTCTGTATGCAAATGACGCCCGACGACGCCTTACCCGGCGTGCGCCATTTTCTCGACGAGTTGAAACGGAATGGTATCCCCAGCGGCCTCGGCTCGGCCAGCAAGAATGCAAAGGTCATTCTGGAAAGGATTGATATGCTGCATTATTTCGATACGATCGTCGATGGCAATCGCATTACCAAAGGCAAGCCCGATCCGCAGGTGTTCCTGATGGGCGCAGCTGATCTGCATGTGCCACCCGCGCATTGCGCGGTATTCGAGGACGCTGTTGCCGGTATCGAATCCGCGAAAGCGGCCGGTATGCTGGCTGTGGGTGTGGGGGAAGCATCGGTACTCACTGAAGCCGACATCGTGATCGCCGGTTTTGAAAATTTTGGTTTGCCCCAATTGGAAAACATATGAAGAATTACATCACGCACGATGAATGGTGCATCGTAGAAGAAGGTTTTCACCCCGAACACAACGAAATTACGGAAAGCCTCATGAGCCTCGGCAATGGCCGGATGGGTCAGCGGGGGAATTTGGAGGAAGGGTATTCAGGCAAAACATTGCTCGGAAACTATGTAGCAGGCGTTTATTTTCCTGATAAAACCAGGGTAGGCTGGTGGAAGAACGGCTATCCCAATTATTTCGCAAAAGTACTTAATGCCTGCAACTGGACAGGCATCGAAATCCGCGTCGGTACCGAAATACTCGATTTGAACACCTGCAAAATCGACGAATTCCGTCGCGTACTCAATATGAAAGAAGGTGTGCTGGAACGTACCGCGACGGTGACGTTGTCGGGCGGGAGGAAGCTGCGCATTCATTCCAAACGCTTTTGCAGCATGGTCGACGACGAGGCCGGCGCCATCAGTTACAGCATGGTTCCGCTCAACTTCACCGACCATTTCAGCATTACCCCATTCCTCGACGGTCACATCCGTAACCGCGACTCCAACTACGACGAGTCGTTCTGGAACGGCATCGCGCATGAGGCGTACGGACAGGAAGGCTACCTGGTGCTCGAAACGAAAAGCAATCCTTACCAGGTAGAGCAGTTCCGGGTGGCGACCGGGATGCAGTTTGATGTACGACTGAATGGTCTGCCTGTAACCGGTACCGCTCAGATCGCTTCAAGAGAAAAACATGTAGCGGGTACTGTGCAGGTAGCGGTGCAGGAAGGGCAGGAGGTCATCGTTTATAAATATGCCGTAAACCTCTCATCGGCCAACTACGCGCACGACGAACTAATTCCGAAAGTGAAAGCCTACATCGCCCGGATTGCCGAAAAAGGATTCGATCGCATGTACGCGGAGCAAGTACAGGCATGGGCGGGCAAATGGGAGAAGAACGATATCACCATTGCCGGCGATGTGGCTGCACAGCAGGGTATCCGATTCAATATCTTCCATTTGGGCCAAACCTACACGGGCGAGGATGAACGCCTGAACATCGGTCCCAAAGGTTTTACCGGGGAGAAATATGGGGGTAGTACTTACTGGGACACAGAGGCTTATTGTATTCCGTTCTACCTTTCTACGGCCGACGAAAAAGTGGCGCGTAACCTGCTCGTTTACCGTTATAAGCATTTGGAAAAAGCGATCGAGAATGCCGGGAAGTTGGGTTTCACCGACGGCGCGGCGCTTTATCCGATGGTGACTATGAACGGGGAGGAATGCCATAACGAATGGGAAATCACTTTCGAGGAGATCCACCGGAACGGCGCCATCGCGTACGCTATTTACGATTATACCCGCTACACAGGCGACGAAAGCTATGTTAAGGAGTGGGGCCTGGAAGTACTAATCGGTATTTCGCGGTTCTGGAAACAGCGGATCAACTGGTCGGAGGACAAGGGACAGTATGTCATGCTGGGGGTAACCGGGCCGAACGAGTACGAAAACAACGTCAATAACAACTGGTATACTAACTACATCGCTTGCTGGACGCTGCGCTACACGCTGGAAGTCATCGATAAGCTATGGAAAGAAGATTCCCGCAAGCTGAATGAGGTGATTTTCAAAACGAACCTACAACTCAACACGGAACTCGCCGACTGGAAGCACATTGTCGACAACATGCATTACCCGTTTGACGAAAACAGGCAGGTGTATTTGCAGCAGCAGGGTTTCCTGGATAAGGAACTACTGACCGTCGCCGACATTGCCAGCCAGCGCCCTATTAACCAGCGATGGTCGTGGGACAGGATCCTGCGATCGTGTTTTATCAAGCAGGCCGATGTATTGCAAGGCCTTTATTTCTTCGAACATGAATTCGACGCGGCCGCGATCCGTCGCAACTTCGAGTTCTACGAGCCGATGACTGTTCATGAATCGTCATTGTCGCCATGCGTCCATTCTATCCTGGCTGCCGGCCTGGGCTTGCGCGAAAAGGCTTATGAAATGTACCTGCGTACAGCCCGCCTGGATTTGGACGACTACAACAACGACACCGAAGACGGCCTGCATATTACTTCGATGGCCGGCACGTGGATGAGTGTTGTAAAAGGCTTCGCTGGGCAACGGGTGGCGGAGGGCCTGCTGTCGTTCAAACCCTACATTCCCGAGCAATGGGAGGGATATTCGTTCCGAATCGGTTTCAGGGGTATTTTGTTGAAAGTATCTGTCTCAAAACAGGCGATCTCCATCGAAAATATTTCGGAAAGTGCT
>DATMSL010000860.1:0-3020 GCA_035565435.1 Dyadobacter sp.
CATCTCATGTTTAAAATGAGATGGTTTTTTGTTTAATTTGAACTAAGCCCGCGTGTTTTGCTTTTTTAAATAAAAACCAGCCTTTACCCTTGAAATTACCTGTTTACCTGGATAATAACGCTACCACCCCTGTGGACCCGAGGGTTTTACAGGAGATGCTCCCCTATTTCTCGGACAGGTTCGGAAATGCGGCCAGCCGCACGCATTCCTATGGCTGGGAAGCCGAAGAGTCGGTGGACATCTCGCGTGAGCAGGTCGCGAACCTCATAGGCGCGCACCCGCAGGAAATCGTTTTCACATCCGGTGCGACGGAGGCGATTAACCTGGCTATTAAAGGTGTTTTTGAAAATTCCGAACAACCGGAAAAGCACATCATCACGGTATGCACCGAACACAAGGCCGTGCTCGATACCTGCAAACACATCGAGCGCCTCGGTGGCAGTGTTACCTACCTGCCTGTCGATGCAAATGGGCTCATCAGCCTCACCGATCTCGAAAATGCCATTACTGGCCATACCATTCTCATTGCAGTAATGTATGCCAATAACGAAACAGGTGTAATCCAGCCCGTCCGTGAAATAGCTGCTATCGCAAAAAAACATCAAATTCCATTCCTGTCCGACGCCACACAGGCCGTCGGGAAAATACCGGTGAACGTCCAGAGCGACGGGATCGATCTGCTCGCATTGAGCGCGCACAAAATCTACGGTCCGAAAGGCGTAGGTGCATTGTATGTGCGCAAAAAGAACCCTGTGATAACATTGACTGCTCAAATCGACGGTGGAGGCCATGAGCGGAATATGCGCAGCGGCACACTGAATGTGCCCGGCATTGTCGGGCTTGGCTGGGCCTGTGAAATTGCCGGTGCGGAAATGGGCCGTGAGAGCAAGCGTGTTGCTGCGCTCAGGAATGCATTTGAAGTGGGATTGCTCGTGCTGCAAGACGTTGAGATCAACGCAGAGGACGCACGCAGGCTTCCGCATTGTACCAATATCTCATTCGGGCAAGTGGATGGTGAAAAGCTGATATTCGAAGCAGGAAGCGACCTGGCGTTTTCGCGCAGCTCGGCATGTACCTCCGCCACTTTGGAACCCAGTTATGTATTGAAAGCGATGGGCTTTTCCGATGAGCGTATCCACAACTCATTCCGTTTCAGTTTCGGGAGATTTTCTACGGAGGAGCATGTAAACCATGCCGTTTCCGTTATTTCAAGGATTATAAAACAACATCGCCATGAAAGAGATCACGGACATCATCCGGTCGTATGAGCACGCATTAGTCACGGGCAAGCGCATGGCGCTCGCGACGGTCGTGCATGTGGAAGGCTCTTCGTACAGGCGCCCGGGCGCACGCATGCTCGTGACCGACGACGGCCAGCTTACCGGCGCCATTAGCGGCGGATGCCTCGAAGGCGATGCTTTGCGAAAGGCATTACTGGCCATTTCCCAGCAGAAAAACAAGCTGGTAACCTACGATACCACCGACGAAAACGACACCACGCTGGGCGTTCAACTCGGCTGCAACGGGATCGTCCATATCCTTTTTGAACCCATTCAAACAGCCGACGCCGAGAACCCTGTGGAGCTGTTGAAAAGGGTTTCAGCCAAACGCCAGAATGCCGTGCTGGTAACATTGTTTTCCCTGCACTCCCGCACGGGCGTGCAACCAGGTACCTGTTTTCTGCATTTGCAGACGGACGATTTGGTAACGTGCAACTGCACCGAACCGGAAATGTACGATCAGCTGCTCTCCGAAACGCAGGCAGCATACCAGCGGAACGACTCATTTTTCAAGGCATTCGATAACAAATCGCTAACCGGTTTTATCGAGTATATCGACACCCCTCCTTCCCTCGTTATCGCCGGCGCGGGCAACGATACGATACCGCTCACCGAAATGGCGAGCGTGCTGGGCTGGAACATTACGGTGGTCGATGGTAGGAGTGGTCACGCTACTCGGCAACGGTTTCCCAAAGCCGGAAAAGTGCTGGTATCACGTGCAGAAGACGTTTTGAAGCACATTACCGTCGATGAGCGGACGTTTGTCGTGCTGATGACGCACAATTACAATTACGATCTTGCATTGCTGAAACAGTTGCTTGTGGTCAACGCCTGTCAATATGTGGGCGCATTGGGCCCGAAGAAGAAGCTCGAACGCATGTACTCGGAACTAGAAACCGACGGCATGGTGATTACCGATGTACAAAAGGCCAAAGTCTACGGGCCGGTAGGACTCGATATCGGTGCGGAAACCTCGGAGGAAATCGCATTGTCGGTACTGGCGGAAATCAAAGCGGTGCTTGGCAGGCGCGTGGGACTCTCGCTTCGTGAAAAGCTCGAACCAATCCATAACCGGTCCGACCAGCGTGTGGACTATACACGTGACGAAAAGGAAGACTTTCTCTGTGCGGTACAAACGGTAACACCCTGACCTGCCATGCCGCGCGACGAATATGGTATCGTTATCCTGGCTGCGGGCAATTCTTCGCGACTCGGCGAGCCCAAGCAGTTATTGCAATTTCAGGGCAAAAGTCTAATCCGCCACATTGCGGAAGCGGCGCTGGAAACGGTCGGCGGTAACGTGATCGTTGTCACTGGCTCCAACGCTGAGGCAATTGAAACAGAATTGAAAAGCCTGCCCTGCAAGCTCGCATTCAACACCGACTGGCAGGAAGGGATGTCGGCCTCCGTTAAAACCGGCATTAATGCGCTGCAATTATATAATCAACCTGTGAAAGGCGCGATACTGGCGGTAAGCGACCAGCCATTTGTTTCGGCGGAAGTATTTAATGCATTAATTATCAATTTCGAAGAAACTGCAAAAGGTATTGTAGCCTGCCGATACAGCGACTCGCTCGGTACACCCGCATTTTTTGCAGCCTCCTACTTTCCCACCCTGCTCCAACTCACCGGTACCGAAGGTGCGAAAAAACTCTTCAAACGCTTTCCTGACGACGTTTCTGCCTATCCATTTCCCCAAGGAAACATCGATATCGACACCCAGGAAGACTATAAGCGACT
>DATMSL010000861.1:0-3223 GCA_035565435.1 Dyadobacter sp.
GTGTTCGGCGGTGTCCTACTTTTCCACCCGTTCCGGGTAGTATCATCGGCGCTGGTAGGCTTAGCTTCCGGGTTCGGGATGGGACCGGGCGTTTCCCTGCCGCTATGGCCGCCGTAACTCTATTCACTTTTTCAGTGACCCCCGCTGTGTGTTGGGGGAAATCTTTGGTGTTTTGGTGGTGGGGTGGGAAACCATTGCTGGTTTCACGTGTCCAAACATGTGGATGTGGTTGCGAGCGCGGTGTGCGTCATTTCTTCGTTTTCTTACACGATTTGTTTGTTACCCAACCCCTGGGGGTGTGGGTGTGTGTAAGTTTTCGGCCGGTTAGTGCCAGTTCCCTGAACCTATTACTAGGTGTGTAGGTCTGGTCTATCAATCCCGTGGTCTGCGGGGGGCCTTATCCCTCCTAGAGGGTGAGAAGCCTGGTCTTGGAAGAGGTTTCCCGCTTAGATGCTTTCAGCGGTTATCCTGTCCGAACGTGGCTATCCAGCCGTGCCCCTGGTGGGACAACTGGTGGACCAGAGGTTCGTCCGTCCCGGTCCTCTCGTACTAGGGACAGGTTTCCTCAAGCTTCTGACGCGCGCGGCGGATAGAGACCGAACTGTCTCACGACGTTCTAAACCCAGCTCGCGTGCCGCTTTAATGGGCGAACAGCCCAACCCTTGGGACCTGCTCCAGCCCCAGGATGCGACGAGCCGACATCGAGGTGCCAAACCATCCCGTCGATATGGACTCTTGGGGAAGATCAGCCTGTTATCCCCGGGGTACCTTTTATCCGTTGAGCGACACCCCTTCCACTCAGAGGTGCCGGATCACTAGTCCCGACTTTCGTCCCTGCTCGACATGTCCGTCTCGCAGTCAAGCTCCCTTGTGCACTTACACTCAACACCTGATTGCCGTCCAGGTTGAGGGAACCTTTGGGCGCCTCCGTTACATTTTAGGAGGCAACCGCCCCAGTTAAACTACCCACCAGGCACTGTTCCTGAACCGGATAGACGGTTCGAGGTTAGAGGCCCAATACGGTCAGAGTGGTATTTCAACAACGACTCCACAACCACTGGCGTGGCCGCTTCACAGTCTCCCACCTATCCTACACAAACCGAACCGAGCACCAATACCAAGTTGTAGTGAAGGTCCCGGGGTCTTTTCGTCCTGCCGCGCGTAACGAGCATCTTTACTCGTAGTGCAATTTCGCCGAGTCTATGGTTGAGACAGTTGAGAAGTCGTTACGCCATTCGTGCAGGTCGGAACTTACCCGACAAGGAATTTCGCTACCTTAGGATGGTTATAGTTACCACCGCCGTTTACTGGGGCTTAAATTCTCCGCTTCACCCCGAAGGGTTAACGGGTCCTCTTAACCTTCCAGCACCGGGCAGGCGTCAGTCCGTATACATCGTCTTGCGACTTCGCACGGACCTGTGTTTTTAGTAAACAGTCGCTTCTCACTGGTTTGTGCCACCCCCCACCGCTGCCGGCAGCAAGTGCCATGACAGTAGGAGGTCCCCCTTCTCCCGAAGTTACGGGGGCATTTTGCCGAGTTCCTTAACCATAGTTCACTCGTACGCCTTAGTATTCTCTACCTGACCACCTGTGTTGGTTTGGGGTACGGGCCGTGTGTGAGCTCGCTAGAGGCTTTTCTCGGCAGCATAGGATCACCAAATTCGCCTCACTCGGCTATGCATCACCTCTCAGGATACGTGTTGGACGGATTTACCTATCCAACTCCCTACAGGCTTGCCCCAGTATTACCACTGACTGGTATGGCTACCTTCCTGCGTCACCCCATCGCTTGACTACTACCAGAGAAGGTCCCACGCAGCCGGCGACTTTCCGCTCCCGAAGGATTGGATAGGCCACCATTTGGGTGGTTAGTACCTCTGATTCATCATGGGCGCGCACACACGGGTACGGGAATATCAACCCGTTGTCCATCGACTACGCCTGTCGGCCTCGCCTTAGGTCCCGACTCACCCTGGGCGGACTGGCCTGCCCCAGGAACCCTTGGTCTTTCGGCGGGCAAGGTTCTCACTTGCCTATTCGCTACTCATGCCTGCATTCTCAATCCCACACCCTCCACAGCTCCATCACTAGGCTGCTTCACTGGATGCAGGACGCTCCCCTACCCATCCTTGCGGATGCCGCGACTTCGGCGGTGTGCTTGAGCCCCGCTACATTATCGGCGCACAATCACTTGACCAGTGAGCTATTACGCACTCTTTCAAGGGTGGCTGCTTCTAAGCCAACCTCCTGGTTGTCTTCGCGACTGCACATCCTTTTCCACTTAGCACACGCTTAGGGGCCTTAGTCGGCGATCTGGGCTGTTTCCCTCTCGACGCACGGAGCTTATCCCCCGCCGTCTCACTGCCACGCTTTTGTCTTACCGGCATTCGGAGTTTGGCTGACGTCAGTAACCTGGTGAGGCCCATCGGCCATCCAGTAGCTCTACCTCCGGCAAGAAACACGCAACGCTGCACCTAAATGCATTTCGGGGAGAACCAGCTATCACGGAGTTTGATTGGCCTTTCACCCCTACCCACAGCTCATCCCCTCAGTCTTCAACCTAAGTGGGTTCGGGCCTCCACGCGGTCTTACCCGCGCTTCACCCTGGCCATGGGTAGATCACTCCGCTTCGGGTCCAGAACACGCCACTACACCCTTACGGGATACGCCCTATTCAGACTCGCTTTCGCTACGGCTACCCCCCACGGGTTAACCTCGCGACATGTCCCTGACTCGCAGGCTCATTCTTCAAAAGGCACGCCATCACCCCACGTAAACGAGGGCTCTGACGGATTGTAGGCACACGGTTTCAGGTACTATTTCACTCCCCTCCCGGGGTACTTTTCACCATTCCCTCACGGTACTAATCCGCTATCGGTCATCAGAAGGTATTTAGGCTTACCGAGTGGTCTCGGCAGATTCACAGCAGATTTCACGGGCCCGCTGCTACTCGGGAACACCATCAAGGCAGACATCGGGTTTTCACGTACGGGACTCTCACCCTCTACGGCAGGCCATCCCAAGCCACTTCCGTTAACCACGACATTTTCTTACTGCCCTCCAGCCGGATAGAACTGGAAAGATAGGTCCCACAACCCCGCACACACAACCCCTACCCGGTATCACATGCATACGGTTTAGCCTCATCCGCTTTCGCTCGCCACTACTCACGGAATCACTTTTGTTTTCTCTTCCTACGGGTACTGAGATGTTTCACTTCCCC